>NZ_JAEMGT010000031.1:0-242954 GCF_017655185.1 Rahnella sp. ChDrAdgB13
TATAGCTCAGCTGGGAGAGCGCTTGCATGGCATGCAAGAGGTCAGCGGTTCGATCCCGCTTATCTCCACCAAATATTAAAGAAACCCGCTTCGGCGGGTTTTTTGTTTTCTGCTATCTCCCTTTCGGTTCCCTGAATTGCAGGCATAAAAAAAGGCGCCGGAGCGCCTTTCTTTGTCGTTCTGTTGCTACTTACTACGCCAGTACCAGACCCGCGATAGAAGCTGACAACACGCTGACCAGCGTTGAGCCGTACAGCAGTTTCAGGCCGAAGCGTGAAACTACGTTGCCCTGGTGTTCGTTCAGGCCTTTAATAGCGCCGGCAACGATACCGATAGACGAGAAGTTGGCGAAAGACACCAGGAACACGGACAAGATGCCCACGCCGCGTGGTGAAAGTTCGGTCGCCACTTTTTGCAGATCCAGCATCGCAACGAATTCATTGGAAACCAGTTTGGTTGCCATGATACTGCCGACCTGCAACGCTTCGTGACTTGGCACGCCCATCATCCATGCGAATGGATAGAAGACATAACCCAGCACGCCCTGGAAGGTGATACCGAACACCACATCGAACAGCGCATTCAGGCAGGAAATCAGAGCGATGAAACCAATCAACATGGCTGCAACGATGATCGCGACTTTGAAACCGGCCAGGATATATTCACCCAGCATTTCAAAGAAGCTCTGACCCTGGTGCGTGTTACCGATTTGCAGGTCTTCTTCTGAATCAACTTTATAAGGGTTAATTAACGACAGTACGATGAAGGTACTGAACATGTTGAGCACCAGCGCAGCAACAACGAAGCGCGGTTCCAGCATGGTCATGTACGCACCCACAATCGACATAGAAACGGTCGACATAGCTGTGGCTGCCATAGTGTACATACGTTTTTCAGACATTTTGCCCAGAATATCTTTATACGCGATAAAGTTTTCTGACTGACCCAAAATCAGGGAGCTGATGGCGTTGAAAGATTCCAGTTTTCCCATGCCATTAATTTTCGACAAGACTGTACCGATGATACGGATGACGAAAGGCAGTACGCGAATGTGTTGTAAAATACCGATCAGTGCGGAAATAAACACGATCGGACACAAGACTTTCAAGAAGAAGAACGCTAATCCTTTATCGCTCATGCCTCCAAATACGAAGCCGGTCCCTTCCGCAGCGAATCCTAATAATTTCTCAAACAAGTCTGAGAAGCCTTTCACAAAACCTAAACCGATTGAAGAGTTCAGGAAGAAATAGGCTAATAAGACTTCGATGACCAACAGCTGAACAATGAAACGTAAACGGATATTCTTCCGGTCACGGCTCACCAGTAAAGCGAGTGCAGCGACAACGGCCAACGCTAATACAAAGTGCAATATTCGGGACATGGGTGCTCCAAATTAGAGGCAGGCTATATTTCGACGGACATTTTATGTAACGCGTACATTTAAAACGTGAAGTCGCTTGCAAATATAGAAATTACAGACACGAATTGCAACAAATCGAGGCCTATCACACAAAAAATCAAGATGTTAATAAAACTAAGCACAGTTAGCATTCTTGTGCTAGTTTTATCATGTGCCGTAATGCGTTCTGAATCTGGCCAGTAAATGTCTGTTTTAGGAAAAAGCGTTCTGTAAGTCTTTATGAAAGCTCACAGAATGATTAACCACTCAGTTCACACTTTGCCGCTTACGCTACTGCCTATCAAAGTAATTACTCAGATCATTCTAAATGCACTTGATAATCATTATCAATTAGCTATGATTTATGTAAGCGTAACAATCGTAAGGGTTAACTGACTATGCTGAACAGCCGGGCCGAATCTACAGGCCGCGCAGCCAGAAAGATGAAGCTTTCACTGATGGGACCGGCGTTTATTGCCGCCATCGGTTACATCGATCCGGGCAACTTTGCGACTAACATTCAGGCCGGTGCCTCGTATGGTTATCAGTTGCTGTGGGTGGTGGTCTGGGCCAATGTCATGGCAATGCTGATCCAGCTCTTGTCTGCCAAACTGGGTATTGCCACCGGGAAAAACCTCGCCGAACACATCCGTGACCGTTTCCCGCGTCCTGCCGTCTGGGCTTACTGGGTGCAGGCAGAAATCATCGCGATGGCGACCGACCTCGCTGAGTTTATCGGTGCGGCGATCGGCTTCAAATTACTTCTCGGGGTTACCCTGCTTCAGGGCGCCGTGCTCACCGGGATTGCCACCTTTATTATCCTGGGTCTGCAAAAACGCGGGCAAAAACCGCTGGAACTGGTTATCGCCGGTTTGTTGCTGTTCGTGGCCGCCGCCTATATTGTCGAGCTGTTTTTCTCTCAGCCAAGCATGGTAGCGCTGGGCAAAGGCATGCTGATCCCTGCACTGCCCACCAGCGATTCCGTCTATCTGGCCGCCGGTGTGTTGGGCGCGACCATCATGCCGCACGTCATTTATCTTCACTCTTCGCTGACTCAGCGAGGCGGTAAGGCATCGAAAGAGCAGCGTTATTCCGCGACAAAACTGGATGTCGGTATCGCGATGACTATCGCCGGTTTCGTTAATCTGGCGATGATGGCGACCGCCGCCGCAGCGTTCCATTTCAGCGGACACAGCGGGATCAGTGAACTCGATGAAGCTTATCTGACGCTGCAACCGCTGCTCGGCCACGCCGCTGCGACGACATTTGGCCTGAGCCTGGTCGCTGCCGGTTTATCCTCAACCGTGGTGGGTACACTGGCCGGTCAGGTGGTGATGCAGGGCTTTGTTAAATTCTACATTCCGCTGTGGGTGCGCCGTACGGTCACTATGATGCCGTCTTTTATCGTGATTCTGATGGGGCTGGATGCCACGCGAATTCTGGTCATGAGCCAGGTACTGCTGAGTTTCGGGATTGCGCTGGCGTTGCTGCCGCTGCTGGCGTTTACCGGTAACCGCAGCCTGATGGGCGAAATGGTGAATACCAAAACCGTGCAGTGGGCGGGGCGCATCATCGTGCTGATTGTCGTCAGCCTCAACCTTTATCTGCTGATCGGTATGCTGAAATAATATCCGGCTGAAAGATTCAGGCCATAAAAAACGGGACAGTTTGCGCTGTCCCGTTTTTGTTTGTGTCATTCACTGAATTAATGGCGATGATCGCCATGCCCGCCGCGGTGATCCCGGTCGTGTCCGTGACCGCGATCCGGTCCGCGGCCGTGGTCATAATGCGGACGTCCGTGGTCGCCATGATAATAACGCGGCGGTGGCATCGGACGACGTGGTGGATGGCGATGATTCCACCAGCCCTGATCGCGCCAGCGGTAGCCGTCCCAGTAATCCCCGCGCGGGCCACGATGACCATAATTGTGACCACGGTAACTGTTCCACCAGCTCGGGTTGCGCCAGTCGTACCCATCCCAGTAATAACCGCGACGGTCACGGTCGCCAATGCTGATGGAAAGACCGGGTGTATTGAGACTAAAGTTGCTGGCCTGTACAGCAGGCGCTGCGGCAGGCAGCAAAGCAAACAGCAATGTCCCGAGAAGTATTGGCTTAATCATAGACGGCCCCAGATTCCTTATAATTTATGCTGACAGTTATAAGGGGAAGAGGGGGCGGGTTCTATTGCTTACAATCCTGTTTTGATTGATTTACGCGCCTTAACGGAAACCTTACGGAAACTCCATAAAGGCGCGTTTATTAAGCAGGTGGGTAACCGTTTACACTAAAATCGCTTCGATGGCCGCCAGTTCTTCCGGGCTGAAATGACGGTTAGCCATCATGCCAACCGCATCATCAATTTGCCCGGTTTTGCTGGCGCCAATCAGCACAGACGTCACGCGATCGCCGCGCAGCACCCAGGCCAGTGCCATCTGGGAAAGTTTCTGCCCGCGCGCCTGCGCAATGTCATTCAGCTGACGCACTTTCGCCAGTTTTTCTTCCGTCAGCTGTTCGGCGGTCAGGAATTTACTGTCGCTGGCCGCGCGGGAATCTTCAGGAATGCCCGCCAGATAGCGGTCCGTCAGCACGCCGCCCGCCAGTGGCGAAAAGGCAATCGAGCCCACGCCGTAATCCGCCAGCGTATCGAGTAAATCGGCTTCAACCCAACGTTCAAACATCGAGTATTTCGGCTGGTGAATCAGGCACGGCGTACCGAGCTGTTTGAGGATCTCAAAGGCTTCTTTGGCGCGCGCAGCGGGATAATTGGATAAGCCGACATACAGCGCTTTGCCCTGACGTACGATCAAATCCAGCGCCGCCATGGTTTCTTCCAGCGGTGTGTCCGGATCCGGGCGGTGATGATAGAAGACATCCACGTAATCCAGCCCCATGCGTTTCAGGCTTTGATTCAGGCTGGCAACCAGATATTTTTTTGAACCCCAGTCGCCGTAAGGGCCGTCCCACATGGTGTAACCGGCTTTCGAAGAGATGATCAGCTCGTCACGATACGGCAGCAAATCTTCCTGCAAAATACGGCCAAAATGCTGCTCGGCAGAACCCGGAGGCGGGCCATAGTTATTGGCGAGGTCAAAGTGGGTGATCCCGTGGTCGAAAGCGTGGCGGATAAGCTTCCGGCCATTCTCAAAGTGAGCGTTATCCCCGAAATTGTGCCAGAGGCCAAGGGAAACGACAGGGAGTTTTAGCCCGCTCTGGCCACAGCGGCGGTATTCCATTTTCTCGTAACGATTGGGACTCGCTAAATACGGCATAGAGACCTTTCTTTTAAATTGTATGAATCATGTAAGAATGAGGTAAAAAGCCCTTTTAGTGTATGCGCTTTCACAAGCATTTCCAGATATTCAGATCACATCCGGAACAATCCTTATTTCCTGTTTACGTAGCGCTTGTTTGCATGAATAAAGGCGCAGCAGCTTAAATCCCGGATTCTTTTTCTATTACCGTAACTGCTGAACAAAGACGCCTGCGTGATCTCAGTGCAACGCTGTAACTCTGCGTTTCCACATTCTATTTCGAATAATAAATATCCTATTCCCCTGTTTGGAGTAATACTTAGGCTAGTGGGATTAACTGTTTACTCTATTTTTAACAGAGGATCGTCATGGATAATATCTATACCGTAGGTGACTATCTCTTAGACCGCTTATCATTTAGCGGGATCTCCGAACTGTTTGGCGTGCCGGGGGATTACAACCTGAAATTCCTCGACAGCGTGATTAATCATCAGCAAATCACCTGGGTCGGCTGTACTAATGAACTTAACGCCGCGTATGGTGCAGACGGATATGCGCGTACCAAAGGCATCGGCGCGCTCCTGACGACCTTTGGCGTGGGCGAACTGAGCGCGCTCAATGGCATTGCGGGCAGCTTTGCCGAATATGTTCCGGTGATCCACATTGTCGGGTCACCGGCGCTGACCTCGCAGCGCAAAGGCGAACTGATGCACCACACGCTGGGCGACGGCAATTTCGGCCACTTCATGCGGATGTCGCAACCGGTGAGCGTCGCGCAAGCCGCGCTGACGCCGGAAAATGCGCTGTCTGAAATCGACCGCGTGATTGAAGAAGTGATCTACCACTCACGTCCGGGCTATATTTTGCTGCCCAGTGACGTCGCTGCGTTGCCGGTCACAACCCGAGCCCACGCGCTCCCGGCGCGTCAGCCGCCATTTTCGCCATCTTCTCTGGAAGCTTTTGTTGCCGCCGCTGAAACTCAGTTGCGCGATGCAAGACGCGTTTCGCTGCTGGCAGATTTCCTTGCCGACCGCTTTGACCTCAAAGCCGCGCTGGAAGAGTGGATGGAAGAAGTGCCGCTGCCGCACGCCACCTTGCTGATGGGCAAAGGGCTGTTTAACGAGCAGCAAACGAATTTCGCCGGAACCTATTCCGGCGCAGGCAGCGCGGCGTCAACCCGCGAGGCCATTGAAGGCGCGGATGTGGTGATTAACGTCGGGGTGAAATTTACCGACACGATCACAGCCGGATTTACCCAGCAACTCCCCGACGGCAAATGCATTGATCTCCAGCCATTTTCTGCCCGCGTGGGCGATCAGATTTTCCACCAGTTACCGATGGCTAAAACCGTCAGCGTCCTGCATCGCCTGACCGCGGAACTGGCTTCCGGCTGGCAACCCTACCCGGTGAAACGCACGGCACTGCCTGCCTCGCACGAAGGACATTTCGGGCAATACGAATTCTGGCAGCAGATTCAGGATTTCCTGCAACCAGGCGATATTCTGGTCGCCGAGCAGGGCACCGCATGTTTCGGCGCGGCGGCGCTGAACCTGCCGGAAGATAGCCAGTTTGTCGTCCAGCCATTGTGGGGCTCGATTGGTTTCACTCTACCCGCCGCGTTTGGCGTACAGATTGCGGCTCCCGCGCGCCGCGTGGTGTTGCTCATCGGCGACGGTTCTGCACAACTGACCCTGCAGGGGCTGGGCGCGGCGATCCGCTATGGTTTGCCGCCAGTGATTTTCGTCATTAATAATGACGGCTATACGGTTGAGCGGGCGATCCACGGCGAAACGCAGCGCTACAATGACATCGCACAGTGGAACTGGACGCAGTTCCCGTCGGCGTTTGGCGGCAATGATGTTTTCACCGCGCGGGCCGATTCTCCTCAGGCGCTGAAAGAGGCGATCGAAAAAGCCGGTGCGCATCGCCAGATGGCCTGGATTGAAGTGGTTCTGCCGAAAATGGATATCCCCGAACTGTTAAGCTCGGTGACAAAATCGCTGGCGAAACGTAATTCAGGGCAATAAATCGTCGTCCGTTTCCGGCGGGTCAATCAGCTGGTCGATGAACCAGCTTCCCGCCGGGCCGGGCTGATTATTTTTACTCCACACCGCATCCACGGAAATCTTTTTCGGCCAGCCGCGCAACGGCAGCGTCATCAGTTTGTCATGCCCGAACTGTTTCACCAGCCAGTGGGGCAGCGTCGCCCAGCCAAATCCCTGTTCCGCCATTTCCAAAAGCATCAGATAACTGGGCGCTGACCACACCTGGCCCTGCGCGCGCGGCATTTCACGACGGCTGTATGGCTGTAAACACAGCTCGCGAAACGTGTGTAACTGCTCGGGTTGCAGGCTCTCCATTTTCGCCAGCGGGTGTTCACGGCTGCAAAAAATCGACATATCCGTCTGCTCGGGCAGACGCGCCGCGCCAATATCCGGCGGATAACTTGCCTGGGCTTCCACCATGCCGATATGCGCGCGACCTGACTGCAACAGCTCGATGACGTCCTGATCTTCGGCAATCTGACATTCAAATTCGATATCCGGATAACGCTGCTCAAACCGGCGCAGCAGCGCTTCATGGTGGGTCGGCTGATAGGTATCGGAAAGCACAAACGTCAGGCGGGTTTCTGGCTGCGTGGATAACCGCACGGCCAGCTCATCAAGGCGCTCGCTGGCGGCCAGAATGGCCTGAACGTGGCTCAGAACGCGCTGTCCGGCGGGCGTAAGCACCGGATGGCGGCTCTGGCGATCAAACAACGTTACGCCTAAATCCACTTCCAGATTGGCAATCGCCGTGCTGACCGTCGACTGGCTTTTGCGCAATTTGCGCGCGGCGGCGGAGAAAGATCCGGCGTCGGCCGCCTCTACAAACGCCGTCAGGGCTTCCGGTGAATAGCGCATAAACAACTCTCCTGTGATTTCAATCCATCTACTTTATCGATACTTACTATCTTTCATCCATCTTATTTAGTGATGATAATGCCCGCCTGTGACAACCGTCACCCATTAATTATCAGGAATCAGGCAGGTTTTTATGTCTAAGCAAACACGCAATTCATCTCAGAAAACATTGGGCGAGCGCATCTTTCATGCCGTCGGCTTCGAGACGCTGGCCGTCCTGATCTCCGCCCCGGTCGCCGCATGGGCGCTGAATAAACCGATCTGGGAAATGGGCGCGCTGGCTATCATGTTGTCGACGACGGCAATGGTGTGGAACATCATTTACAACACCTACTTCGACAAATTCTGGCCGGTGACCCGCGTGGTGCGAACACTGAAAATCCGTATTGCTCACGCGCTGGGTTTCGAGGGCGGGTTCATTCTGATTGGCCTGCCGATTGCCGCGCTGTGGCTGGGTATCGGCCTGCTCGATGCGTTTATGCTGGAAATCGGGTTCTTCCTGTTCTTCCTGCCGTACACCGTGGCGTATAACTGGCTGTACGACACGCTGCGCCAGCGCTGGATGCAGCGCCGCGAAATGGTTCAGGATTGCCCGGCGAAGCATTAATTCCCGCTGACCTTCGTCCGGAAAAAGCCCGCAGACATTTTCTTTGTTTGCGGGCTTTTTGTCGGTTATGGTTTTGTCACGCAGACAAAAGGGAAGCAGAAATGAAAACGTTAGGGCTGATTGGCGGCATGAGCTGGGAATCCACCGTGCCGTATTACCGGATGATTAACGAACACATAAAACAACAGTTGGGCGGATTACACTCGGCCAAACTGTTCCTCTACAGCGTCGATTTCTACGAGATTGAAAAGCTGCAAATGGCCGGTGACTGGCAGCAGGCGGGCGAACTTCTTGGCAACGCGGCCCGCTCGCTGGCGCGCGCCGGGGCTGATGTCATTGTGGTCTGCACGAATACGATGCATAAAGTGGCCGGTGATATTGAGCGGATTGGCGGCCTGCCGTTGCTGCACATTGCCGATGCTACCGCCGGAAAAATCAAAGCGCACGGGCTGAAGAAAATTGGCCTGCTGGGCACACGTTTCACCATGGAACAGGATTTTTACCGCGGACGTTTACAGGAACTGCATCAGATTGATGTCGTGACGCCGGATGCCGGTGACCGCCAAATCATCCATCGGATCATCTACGAAGAGCTCTGTCTGGGGATTATCCGGGACGACTCACGCGAGGAATACCGGCGGATTATTGCCAGCCTGGAACAGCAGGGCGTGGAAGGCATTATTTTCGGCTGTACCGAAATCACCCTGCTGGTCGGCGCTGAAGACGCGGACGTTCCCGTTTTCGATACGACTGCCATTCACGCGCTGGCAGCGGCCGAGTTCGCCCTGAAAGACCATTAACCTGCGTCAGGATCCTGACGGCGTAATGACTGTTTCGCCACCAGCATCATCGGTTTACCGGCCAGCATCAGCCAGGCTGGTAACATCACGATACACAGCAGCGGCAGCAATTTAAGCCCCGGTACCACGGCGGCAGCCATAAACAGGCTGAGCCAGCCATCGCGCGTGACCACTAAAACCATGCCCATCACGGCGCAGGAAACGGTGACCGCTGCCGGCACATCCGGGGCATACTGATGCAACATCAGACCCAGTGAAACCCCGACGAACACCGCCGGGAAAATACGCCCGCCACGAAAACCGCAGGCCGCCGCGACCACTAACGCCGCCAGCTTGGTGAGCGTGATCGCCAGCAGCGGCCCCATCTCAAACAGCTGATTCGAATGCGCCAGCTCCTTCATCTCATCAAGCCCTTTGAACAGCGTGATTTCTCCGCCAATCAGCGCCAGCAGCCCGAGCACAAACCCGCCGAGACCTAGCCGCAGCACAGGATTCTGGATACTGTTAAACAACCGGTGCATATGCGGAAAGAGCCAGACGGCGAGCATCCCCAGCGCAATCGCAATTAACACCACCACCGAACCGCTGAAAATATCAATCAGCCGTGAGCTGTCATAAGCCGGAATGGTCAGCGAGAAGTCAGGCTGGAAAAACTGATCGGTGGTAATCGCCCCCGCACCCGCGGCGAGCAGCGGCGCGAAAAGCCGGTCCCACAGCGGCACATCTTTATTGGTGCCCAGCGTTTGCGAGAAAATCAGCGCGGCGGCAATCGGTGTACCAAACAACGCGCCGATGGTTCCGGCGGCAGCCAGAATCACCCAGTCGGTGGTCGGTACTTTCGGCATAAACCGCGCGCCAAACGCGGCGGACAGCGCAATGTTAATCACGGTAATCGGATATTCAGGACCGAGACTGACGCCCCCGGCCAGCCCGAGCATTAAGGCTAACGCCAGACCGGTCAGTGAACTGACTGCAACCGGCGCGCCAATCAGAGATTCGGTCGCCGGATCCGGCCCCGCGTGGCCCGGCATATATTTAATTAATGCGCCCACCCCGACCCCGGTCAGCGTCAGCATGAACAGCGTCCAGCTGGCGGACTGAGTATTCACATTTAAAACCGCGGGAATGTTTTGCCAAAGCAAAGTTTGTAACGCACCGGCAAGCATCATAATGGCGACCAGAATCAGGCTCGACAGCACGCCGATAATGATCGCAGGCAACGCAAAGGCCAGCATGAGTCTGGCGCGGGGATGAAACATGCAAGTATTTCCTTATTTTATAGTTTTGTTTGCCCTAATAGCTTAGATGAAACTCAGCAAGGTCTGTTTACCGGCGGTCGACATTATTTTGTGTGACATGCCGCATAAATGTGCGTTGGTTCAAAACTGCGTTGCAGCGTATAGCAATTACCGCTATTTTGCCCACACGAATCTGTAAGCTTTGCCCCGCTGGCAGGCTTTCGCCGGTCGTTAAGTGATGTGCAGCTTACATCAGCGCGCCCGGCAGCGTACTCTTTAGCACAGCAACTTTTGCGCGGGTGCGCAGCATAACGAATTTACTTTTTGTGGAGAATAACATGACCAAATACTCCCTGGTGGGCGATGTCGGGGGCACCAACTGCCGCCTGGCGCTTTGCGCTTTGGACAGCGGTGAGATTTCTCAGTCGAAGACCTTTTCCGGGCTGGAATATGACAGCCTCGAAGCCACGGTTCGTGAGTATCTTTCGCAGCAGCAACAGGAAGTTGAGGATGCATGTATCGCGATTGCCTGCCCGATTACCGGCGACTGGGTTGCGATGACTAACCACACCTGGGCCTTCTCCATTGCGGAGATGAAGAAAAGCCTCGGGTTGAAACATCTGGAAGTGATTAACGATTTCACCGCCGTTTCCATGGCGATCCCGATGCTCAAAGAAGCGGATTTGCTGCAGTTTGGTGGCAAAAAAGCGCAGGACGGCAAACCGGCGGTGATTTACGGCGCGGGCACCGGTCTGGGGGTTGCGCATCTGATCCACGCCAACAAACAGTGGATGAGTTTGCCGGGCGAGGGCGGTCACGTTGATTTCGCACCAAACAGCGAAGAAGAAGACATTATTCTGGAACAGCTGCGCACCGAAATGGGCCACGTTTCTGCGGAACGCATTCTGTCAGGACCGGGGCTGGTGAATCTGTACCGCGCTATTGTTAAATCCGATAACCGCGTACCGGAAAACTTCAAACCTAAAGATGTCACCGAGCTGGCGCTGTCAGACGAAAACGTCGACTGCCGTCGTGCGCTGTCGTTATTCTGCGTCATCATGGGGCGTTTTGGCGGCAATCTGGCGCTGAACATGGGGACGTTTGGCGGTGTGTACATCGCGGGCGGGATTGTGCCGCGCTTCCTGGAATTTTTCAAAGCCTCCGGTTTCCGTGCGGCGTTCGAAGATAAAGGGCGTTTCAAAGATTATCTGATGGATATTCCGGTGTTCCTTATCACCCACGATCAGCCGGGATTACTGGGCGCAGGTGCCTATCTGCGTCAGTCGATTGGTTTGACGATTTAATGTTTACGGCCTCCCTTGTAAAGGGGAGGCCGTAACATCAGAACCGCATTAACTGCCTGAATTCCTTTACCTTGCTCCGGCTGACCGGCACTTCGAAATCCAGATCACTTAACCGCAAAATGTAGGTGTTGTTAAACCACGGCACAATCTCGCGGATTTTCGACAAGTTCACGCAATACGAACGGTGGCAGCGGAAAAAATGCTCCTCCGGCAGGCGGTTGCACAGTTCGGTGATATTCATCGGCATGGTGAATTCTTCTTTGCGGGTATACACCTGCGTCACCTTTTCCTGCGCGGCTGCGTAATAAATATCGTTAATGTCCGTCACGATAATGCGCTCATCTTTGATGAGATTAATGCTGTGGCTGACGCGCGGCGCGTTACTCGGCGCGGGCGCGGAAGCTTCCTGCTTATCCTGGCTGTCACGCTGAAAATGCGATTCGAGTTTTTGCAGCATCGTGACGATACGGGATTCGTGATACGGCTTGAGAATGTAGTCAAACGCTTCGATTTCAAAGGCTTCGGCGGCGTGTTCTTTGTAGGCGGTGATAAAGACAATGTAAGGCTTATGCGCAAATTTACTGATATTTTGCGCCAGCAAAACGCCGTCGAGCGAAGGAATGCTGATATCGAGGAAAATCGCATCGACTTCATTCGTTTGCAGATATTTCAGCACATCCAGCCCGTCATCGAATATCGCTTCAATTTTGATGCTGCTGTGCGTATTAATCAGATAACTCAGTTCTTCCTGAGCCGGTATTTCATCTTCGACGATAATGGCTTTCATGGAATATTCCCCGATGCGTTCGCCCGAAACGCGGGCGGCAGGTTAAATGCTTCAAAAAATGATAATTAGCGAACAGTAACTGCACGGGTCTTCCGCTTCAGGCTATTTTGCTCTCAAGGGCATTTGCCACTGCGGAAGAGGCCTTGGTGATTAAAAATGAAATATCCGTCCCCGGTTCAAGGCGGCGGATTGTCAGCCCCTGGCCGTATAACAGCGAAACGCGGTGATGCACATTTAGCAGGCCGATTTTATTGCCCGGCATTTCGTTGCGCTCAACGCGGTCAATGGTTTCCTGATTGATGCCGTGGCCGGTGTCTTTCACAGAAACCTTCACGCCGTCAGGCTGATGCTTCACTGAAATCACCACCACACCTTTTCCGCTGCACTTCTGGATCCCGTGGACGATAGCATTCTCCACCAGCGGCTGGATCAGCAGGCTGGGGATTTTCACCGAAATATCGTCATCAATGTCATAAATCACCGTCAGCTTGCTGCCAAACCGCGCCTGCTCGATGGCGATGTAATCCTGCACCTGATGCAGTTCCTTGCGCAGATCAATCAGCTCATCGTTCAGTTCCAGGTTATAGCGCAAATAGCGGGAGAGATTGATGATCAGCTGCCGTGCGACGTCAGGGCGGGCGCGAATTGAAGACGATATGGCATTCAGTGCGTTAAACAGAAAATGTGGGTTAATTTTACTTTGCAGGGCGCGCATTTCAGCTTTATTCGCCATCTCACGCAGCTGCTCGGTGCGCGAAACTTCCATCTGCGTCGACATAATTTGCGACAGCCCGATCGCCATGACTTTCAGGGAATAGGTTATTCGGTGCGGGTCGCAATAATAGATTTTCAGGGAACCGGTCACTTCGCCTTTTTCCCACAGCGGGATAATAATCAGCGAGTGAATTTGGGGTGTGCGGTGCATCTCGTCGTTATTTTTGACGGTAATCTGGCCGCTTTCCAGCGTAGCCTTGGTGATCTCGCTGAGCGCTTCGTGGCCGATATTGTATTCTTCCGCGCCCGTGCCGACGTACGCAAGAATGTTCCTGGTATCGGTAATGGCGACGGCATCGGCGTCGATATCATCGCGGATAATCCGGCAAATGCTGTCTAACGATTCAGCGTTGATATTCCTGAAGTAGGGCAGCGTTTTATTGGCGATATCCAGCGCGAGCCGCGCCTGCCGGGCAGCAATAACTTCTTTTTCATCCTCGACGCTTTGCACCAGAATCACGATAAGGCCAATCGAACTGGCACCGAGGATCAGCGGCGCGGCGATATTCATCACGATATCCAGCCCGAGCGAAAACGGCCGGGCCATCAGTAAAATCAGGATCATGGTCAGCGTTTCGCACAGCATGCCGGCCAGAATACCGACTTTCCAGTGCAGTGCTTTTTTGACTTTTTTATTGATATAGCCAGAAAGAAAACCGGCGGTAATACTGGTGATCAGACACGGAATGGACGTCGGCCCGTGAATGTCGATAAGAAAACGGTGAGTACCCGAAATCACGCCGGTAATAATACCGACCCACGGCCCGAACAGAATGCCGCCGGACATAATGGCGATAGTCCGCACGTTAATCAGCGAGCCTTCAACGTTTATCCCCGAAAGTGTGCCGAAAATCGCAAACAGCGAGAAAATCGCGGTGACCGCCGCCAGTTCCAGCGCCGTATGATTATCATTTTCTTTGTGCAGCAGTTTACGGAAAAGCGGGGTACGCGTGAGGAAGAACAGACAGATGAGCATCAGCGCCGCACGGTCAAAGACCGCCAGCAGCATATCAAACATGTGAGGCATGGTGATTTCTCTGCACAGTAATACATATCTGTGCCAAATGGATTCAGCCGTTATTATAAATAAAAGGTCAGAGATTCACCACCAAAGGACGGAATGCGGTCCGGTTCAGGTCCAAAACGCTATCTAAAAATGGAGAACAGCCAGAAATGATCTCGTTATCAACGCCGCGGCTTATCATGCAGCCAATCCAGACTGACGACTGGGCGTTCTTTTTGCGGTTGTACCAGACGCCGGAAGTCATGCGTTTTATCGGTGATATTGAAACGCCCGCGCAGGTTCACAGCCGTTTTGAGCAGCGTCTTGGCAACTGGGATCGCTACTGCGATTTCTGGCTCTGCCTGCTGATCCGCGAAAAAGAAACCGGCGCGGCGGTGGGGCTGACCGGATTTTTCCCCGACTGGTGTCCGTATCAGCAGGGCGAAGTGGGCTTCATTCTGGCACCGGAACATCAGCGCAAAGGCTATGCGGTCGAGTCATTACGCGAAGTATTAAATTTTGCTTTCGACCAGTGCGGATTCCACCGTTTGCAGGCCAACGTGCTGGAAGGTAACGACGCATCGCGACGCGTGCTGGAGAAATGTGGTTTTCAGTATGAAGGCAGGCTGCGTGACAGCTACCGCATTGGCGAAGAATGGAAAAATGACTGGCTGCTGGGGCTGCTTGCCAGCGATACGCGCCTTTAGTTAAAGATCTTAGCTAAAAACTTTAGTTAAAAAAATGTTGCTCAATCTCTCGACAGATTTTTTCCTCTGCGATATGTTCGTTGAAGGCCGCAACGCGGCCAGCGTCGCTCGGACGGTCCGGGCGCTTACGTATCCCAGAGGAAATTATGGCTGATTCCAGTTCACCCCGTCGTTTTTCGCGTATCGATCGTCTTCCCCCTTATGTTTTCAACATTACTGCTGAGCTGAAAATGGCTGCACGCCACCGTGGCGAGGACATTATCGATTTCAGTATGGGGAATCCTGACGGCCCGACACCGCCGCACATCGTGGAAAAGCTGGTGCAGGTTGCACAGCGTGAAGACACGCACGGTTACTCGACATCCCGCGGCATTCCGCGTCTTCGCCGGGCGATTTCCCGCTGGTATGCCGACCGCTATCAGGTTGAAATCGATCCGGAAAGCGAAGCTATCGTCACCATCGGGTCGAAAGAAGGGCTGGCGCATCTGATGCTGGCGACGCTCGATCACGGTGATACCGTTCTGGTGCCAAACCCAAGTTATCCGATCCACATCTACGGCGCAGTGATTGCCGGTGCGCAGGTACGCTCCGTGCCGCTGGCGGAAGGTGTGGATTTCTTTGCCGAGCTGGAAAAAGCCATTCGCGAAACCATTCCGCGACCGAAAATGATGATCCTCGGTTTCCCGTCGAACCCGACGGCGCAATGCGTGGAACTGGATTTCTTCGAGCGCGTGGTGGCGCTGGCTAAACAATACAACGTACTGGTGATCCACGACCTTGCGTATGCCGATATCGTGTATGACGGCTGGAAAGCGCCGTCGATCATGCAGGTGCCGGGCGCAAAAGACATCGCGGTGGAATTCTTCACGCTGTCCAAAAGCTACAACATGGCGGGCTGGCGTATCGGCTTTATGGTCGGCAATCCTGAGCTGGTCAGCGCGCTGGCGCGTATCAAGAGTTATCACGATTACGGCACATTTACCCCGTTGCAGGTGGCGGCGATTGCGGCGCTGGAAGGCGACCAGCAATGCGTGAAAGACATTGCCGAACAATATCGTCAGCGCCGAAACGTGCTGGTGCGCGGGCTGCACGAGGCGGGCTGGATGGTGGAAAATCCGAAAGCGTCGATGTACGTCTGGGCGAAAATCCCGCCTGCGTATGCCCACTTAGGCTCGCTGGAATTCGCCAAACGTCTGCTGGCGGATGCGAAAGTCTGCGTGTCGCCGGGCATTGGTTTCGGTGATTACGGCGATACCCATGTGCGTTTCGCGTTAATCGAAAATCAGGATCGCATCCGTCAGGCGGTGCGCGGCATTAAAGCGATGTTCCGCGCCGATGGCCTGCTGGCACCGAAAAAAAACGGTAACGAACCGCCGGCTGAATCTGAATAATTTTCTGACGCGTTAAAAGCGGAAAACATCAAAGCCAGTCATCGGAGGTGACTGGCTTTTTTATTCACTCTTTTTATTAACGGCTCTTTGTTTAACGGATGTCAGCAGGTGAACAGCCAAACCGCTCGCGAAAACGCAGGGAAAACCGCGAACTGGCGCGATAGCCGCACGCATCGGCGATTTGTGACAGGCTCCAGCGCGTGGTTTGCAGCAGGGTCATGGCATGATGCATGCGGATATCCTGCAACAATGTCCGGAAGCTGATTTGCTCTTCCACCAGCCGCCGCCGCAGCGTGGCTTCACTCATAGCCAGTTGCTGGCTGGCGCTGGCGGCGGTCCAGGCAAATTCCGGCGCGGAAGCCAGCAGCGTGGTCAGCCGGGTGCCCAGCGGTTCCCCGGCGCGCGGCATAAATAAAATTCCGCGCTCCGCCAGTGCGATCAGCACGCCGGTCAGACGGTTTTGCTGCACCGCCGTGCTGGCCGGATTTTTCAGACCGTGCAGACAATAATCCAGCGTTTCCTGTAATTCATCGTCCAGCGGTACGATCTGAAAGCCGTTAAGCGGCGTGAGGGGCGACAGAAGCGAAGCGTTATCGCGGTAAAACCCGGCGATCAGCGCAGGCGAAAACCCGAGAAACAGCGACGAGAAAATCCCGCTTTCTGCGCTGACGGTTTTGCTGACGTGCGCCTGCGTATGTTGCGAAATCACCATCAGATGCGGCGTGTTTCCCAGCTTCACCGGCGCGTCGTGCTCCTGACTCAGCGTCAGTTGCCCGGAATTCACCCGCAGCAGCGATGGCTCGAAAAACCGGAAACTGGACACCTGATGCGGCTGTTGCAGATAAGGCCGCGCCAGCGAAAAAAGCCGGTCGTGGATGACCGGCAGTTGGTTTGGCAGAAGATTTCCTGCATTGCTGCGACCTTCAGAGGGCATCGTTTCTCCTGCCAGAGGGCATTACTTCACGTCCGGATTTAAGGTGTAAGTCCCGGTCAGGCTGGCCTGCGCCAGAACGTGGCCTTCGATAGCGGCCAGCACATCCGGGCCGTAGAATTTATCCTGTAATTCAAGTGAAGGAATATCCAGTGCATACAGCGTAAACACGTAGTCGTGCGCAATTTCATCATTCCACGGCGGGCAGGCACCGTCGTAACCGTAGTAATCGCCGCCCATATTTTCGTCGTCGCCAAACCACGCGGTATAACCGTTGATGCCATGACGCATTCCGGCTTCAGCGGGCAACGCCGGTTTGCCTTTTGGCGTCACGCTGTCGCTGTGGCTGCCTTCGGCAATCTCACGGGTATCAGCAGGAATATTCACCAGCAGCCAGTGGAACAGATCGATACGCGGCAATGATGCGGAAACCACCTTGCCTTCCTGATTCACGTCGTCCGGACGGCCCGGTACATGCGGATCCACACAAATCAGCGCAAACGAACGGGTGTTTTCCGGTACGTCGCTCCAGGCTAAGTGCGGGTTACGGTTGGAGGAAAGCGCCAGGTGGTTTTGTGCATCCTGAACGGCAAATGCCAGCTCGCCCGGCATCGGTGCGCCGTTCTCAAAATTCTGACTGATCAATTTCATTGGAAAATCCTCTGCATGTCATTGGACTGGGGTATGGAGAGATTCTATCGCGATGCGCTTCGGGCAGGATGACATATCCCGTCAGATTATTCACTTTTCCCGTCATAATGACCGGAAGGGTGAGTCCTGCGGTCTTCATAAAGTCTGCGTATTTATTTCCTATACTCATTTTTCGTGCCGATGGTTCCCTGATACTTATCTCCGGACAGGAAACGATTTATGAAAACCCGTTATTCGCTTTCCCAGATAAGCCTGCACTGGGCGACGTTACTGATGATTATTCTGACCTACGCCGCCATGCTGACCCGCGATTATTTCCCGGAAGATAATCAGCCGCTGGTGCGATTGCTGCATTTCAATTTCGGGATTTGCGTCTGGCTGCTGATGTGGGTGCGCATTTTCCTGCGCACGCGAAATACCACGCCGGCCATCACGCCGCCGCTGCCGCGCTGGCAGATTGCGGCGTCTCACGCCGTACACGCTGTTTTGTATCTGCTGTTTCTTTCGCTGCCGGTGCTCGGCGTGCTGACGCTGGAATTTGGCGGGCGCGACTGGGTTTTGTTTGGCTGGCAGGTGCCGCAGTTTATCTCGCCGGACCCTTCTGCGCGCCGCACGGTGCGCACGGCCCATGAATTCCTGGCAAACTGCGGGTATTACCTGATTGGCTTACACGCGCTGGCGACGATTTATCATCACTATTTTCGCAAAGACGATACCTTTACGCGGATGCTGCCGGGAAAATAGTCCGGGGGAATGCAAATGCGGGAAGCTTCACCGGCAGGGCGTCTGTCGGTGAAGAAATCAATCAGTCGTTATCGCTGTTGTAGTGGATCACCCGACGCTTGCCGTCGATCTGTACGTCTGCCCATTTCCGTTGTACAGGCCTGACCTCACCGTTGCGCAGCGCCTGAATCAGCGCGTCTTTATCCTTCCCTTCATACAGATAAAGCTCTCCGGTTTGTGCCCATTTTCCGGCCTGACGGGCGAAAATCCGGCAGTTGATGGACGGCGTATCAAACGTATTACAGAAGAAAATTTCTTTCTGCTTATCGTTGTTCAGATCCAGCGTATTGATGATGCATGCGCCTTCTAAACTCAGACAATCACGCAGGGTACTTCGGTAATTCTCCAGCTCAGGCAGGCTTTTCCACCAGGAGTCATCCGGCTGCGATGCGCCTTTGGCCAGGAGGATCTGTTTTTTCGCGTCTTCAATGCGGTAGTTTTTCGCGGCGTTTTCAGCCTCTTTAACGCTGTAAGCACCCCAGCGGGAAGTTTGCGCCATCATGTTTTTCAAGGACGCCTGCAATCGTGGATCCCGGGTGAACGCCGGATTCTCCTGGAGTTTCACCAGCGCCTCATTCCCCCGTCGGCCGGTGTCGAAACGCAGCAGATTCAGTGAGAGATCTTTAGCCTGCGTTTTCCCGCTGTCCAGCCGCGCAATCTGGCTATTCACGCTGATGCGGTAAGGATCCAGCAGCGGGCTGTTGCAGGCAATCACCAGTAAAACCACCAGCAGCGACAGTGGTTTGTTGAACTGCGTAATGCGCGGCAACCAGTCCGGGCGCTTATCGATAACGGAAAAACTGTAGCAAACCGACGCGATCAGCGTGAAGACAATAATCTGCATCGCCCAGATCCGCGACGGCGTCCAGCCGTATTGCGACACGCGCAGACCGGTGGCGTACAGCGCCAGTGCGGCATACACCGGCAGCAGCAAAATCGCGGCGTTGACCATCAGGCGGATGGCTCGCGGATAAGGCTTCACCGGGCTATCCGTTTCCCGCACCACATTTACCAGGATCAGCACGCTCAGCGCCATGGTTGTCAGCAGACTTGCCGCCGACCACGCCTGAGACAGCGCGTTCAGCCCGGTAAACGGCAGCGCAAACAGGAAAATCAGCGCGATAAACGCCACCAGCGGCAACAGACCTTTCAGGATAAAACGGATGATGTTGCGCGTCGTGTTCATCAGCGAAGGCTGGGTGCGGCAGGTGACAATGCTGATGCCCAGAAGCACGCCGTAAAGCAGCCAGCCGACCAGCGGCGTATCGTAAAACAACTGGTGGAAGTATTCGATGCCGATCAGCCGGAACAGTGCCGCCCACAGCGCGACCACCGCAACGGCCAGCAGCATCAGCAACACCGTTAACATCACGCACAGAATATTCTGGCTGTAACAGGCCGCCAGATGGATGTAGCGGTAGCGCGTCTCCGGCGGGAAAGCCTGAACCTGAAGCCACGGCAAAATAAAGAACGTCAGTAATCCCAGCGACAGCTGGAACGGAACAAGAATGCTGTCCGTCATATTTCCAAAAATATTACTTTTTGCCCATGCCGCCAGCCCGGCCAGCAGCAGGGTGAAGACGATAATACTTGCCCAGAACCGGCCGTCTTTCAGCCGCGTAACCGCCAGCGAAATCAGCACCGGTAATACCAGTGCCATAGTTTGCCCGTAAATATTATGCGTAAAGCGAATCAGCGCGGGCGTTTCCGGGGCAGAGAAAAAGAAATACAGCAACAGGCCCTGCAACAGGCATATCGCCATGATAAAAGCACGTGCGGGCGAAGGAACAGGGGGCATTGCGCTTCCTGCCCGGTTGAACTGAGGCATCCGTGACTCTCCAAAGTGTAAGGGGACATGATCAGAAAATTCTTGTCAGTGTAGAGAATTCCGCGGCTGAGTGCAGAAAACTCTTCTCCGGACGGTACTGGCAATTTTGTGAGCCTCACCGCATAACTGGCAAAATCAGCGGCAGTCACTAGGCTTAAATATTGGATGGAGAATTTCGAGGTGAAAATGGCTGAACACGAACTGAAAGAAAAACGCATTGAAATCGTTAAGAATTTCTACGCCAAACTGGATCAGGCGGATGCTTCATTGTTAGATCTCTTTGCCGAAGACGTCGTGCTGTTCTTCCCGAAATTTGGTACCGCCCAGGGTAAATCGTCATTGGGAGAGCTGGGCAAACGTTTTGCGCTGGAGATAGACAAAATTCAGCATATTCAGGATGCTTTCGCCTTTCTGAGTGATGGCGACACGATTGTGCTGGAAGGACAGATGCGCGGCGTGATGCAAAACGGCGACCGCTGGCCAACGTCAGAAGCGGGGCGCCATCATTTCTGCACGGTGTTTGTGTTCGAGGATTTGCTGATAAAACGGGTCAGTATTTATCTGGATCCGGACTTTAATCTTGAGGACAAAAAGCGCGTCAGCAATTACCGCCAGACAGTGAAAGCTGAACCATCTTAAAAAAGAAGGGAAGTGGCTTCAACCCGCCACTTCCCTTCGCAACTCCCCTCCATTATCAGGAATCGGTGGGGACAACGCTGTTTTTGTAGCGTTGCAGGATCGGAGAATTGATATCCGAAGGATTCTGCAACTGCCACAGATTGCGGTCGATACCATCATTCACCAGATAAATTACACCCGACTCAATGGCCGACATCAGGCACAACATCACCGGTTCGTTGGTGGTGTAACCGAGTTCGCCTTCCAGCAGACGCTGGTAATCGATAAAGCGGAACACCCCGGCCTGCACTTCATACGACAGGATTGTTTTGCTGGTATTTACCGATGACAACACTTCCCCGGTATTGACATCGACCGCGCGCAGGTTCACCGCAATCTGATCCAGCTGATACTGCGTGCTGGCGCCAATGCCGAAATAACGTGCCCCGATCCCGCCTGATTTCACATTGCTTTCATAGCCAATAATCGAGCCTTCAATCAGGATATTCGCGGCCACCAGAGAGGAAAGCGGGCGCTGGTTATTGATGGCGACGCTGCCGTTATCCTGTGCGGCACGGATAATTTTGCGTTCATTGAGCAGGTTTTGCAGACCCTGACGTTCCAGAGGAATAAACCATTTCGAATCTTTCAATGCGGAAACCAGCATGGCCGTGGCGCTCTGCGGTACTGCCGTCGAGAAGTTACTCGCCGGATACGGTTTGAACTGGCCCGTTTCATCCTGAATATTGTAAACCGAGACAAAAATTCGCCCTTGGGGTGACGGGAGATGCGTCAGATCCGTATAACTTTGTGCTCTCGGCAATAACGTGGGTTTGGCGGCTTCTTTCGGTGCTGCTGTGAGGCACCCGCTCAGCACAAAAACTGCGATGAGTAATAAATAGCTGCGCATGATGTTGTTCCTGTTTTTATTGGTCATCGGAATCAGTTAGTCGTTGCAGACAAACCCTGAACCTGAATAGTGGAAATTTTGCCGGTTTTGCGGTCAGTGACATTCATCACCAGCTGCCCGTCGGTATTCTGGATATCCACAATAAAGTCCTGTGTCACCAGCCGCCCCGGTTTCCCCTGATTCACGTTACCCATCAGGCTGCCCAGTAATTGCGACTGGATAGACGCGGTAAAGTTATCCAGCGCTGAAGTACTGGACGTGCCGAAATCATACGCATCGGGGTCTTTATACGAGTTTTGCGCCTGCGCCTCATTGAGCAGAAACGCGCCATTATTCGGGTTGCCGCCGAAATTCGGGTTGATGAACTGGAAAACCATATTGCCGCCCCAGGACAACGGGGACGCCGTCAGCAATGCCAGCAGCATCACCGAACGCGGGACAGAGACTGGAATATTCACGATGCTCTCCTTAAAAGAGGCTGTGCATTAAAATTCGTCATGGGCAAGATCCCCGGTACCAAGTAGTGCTTTGTCTAGCTGCCGCCGTGATAAGGCTTCCGTGACCCCGGCAATGGCGGTATCGATGTCCTTATTAAAATTGCGACGGTTCGGAAACAGCAGAGTCTGATACAAGGTGTCCTGACCTATTTTTATGGTGATCCAACTGCCCCAGCGGGCGCTGGGTCTTTCTGAAATAGTGATCGTTTCCGGGTAGTTCTGATCCCAGCGGTCGGTAAAACCACGGTAAAAATCGTGACCCACCGACGTCACCGTGCGGTCGGTAATCAACCCCGGATCCCGTACATCAGCGGCCTGGACATGCACGCAGGTAGCACAAAGCAGCGCCAGCCAGAGCCAGAACGATTTCATACAAGGAGTCATGATGTCAGCGCTTGAGATTGTCGTTAGCCCAGGAAGCCGCCTGAGTACGGTTCTTGACGGAAATTTTCCTAAATAAATTATAAAGATGCGTTTTGACGGTGTTCTCGCTGATAAACAGCAGACGTGCGATTTCCGTGTTCGACGCGCCAACACGTAACTTATTCAGGATCTCTTTTTCACGGTGGGTCAGACCGGTGTCTTCACTGTGAAGATGGCGGAAAGCGCCGGACTGATTGATCAGATAGCTGGCGAACCCCTGAGAGAAATAGCATTCCCCGCGGATCACGCTTCTGATACCTTCCACCAGATGCTCTTCATCGGTCGAAAGATAAAAAACGGCGCTGATCCGTGGCCAGGTTTCGATTTCACGGAAATGATAATTATCGGGCGTATTCAGCAGCAGTAACTTTACGCTGCTGTGATACCGGTTAATGGCTGACTGCCAGGATTCAATGGTCCTGCGGTCCGCTTCCATCATATCGAAGAGAATTAATGTCTCCTGAAGATATTGATCGTCCAGAGACTTATGAATATTGTGCAACCGGGTATTAACGTAAAGTTGTTGTTTTAATTGCTGCAATAAAGCGCTGGCTTGTAATGATGGTTTGGTCACTAATAAAAGAATATTATTATTGATTGCTGCTTCATTACTCATAATGAAACCCTGCCCTGATTTATTATCGCCACAGCCGGCCAATGCCTGACAATTAAAACAGGCATAAAATAGACTGTGATTTTATTTTGCTAAATCTATAGCTGTATGTTTGCTGTGTATATCTGAAAAATGAAAATATACGCAACCTGAGGCACATAATATTTCAGGTCGTTTTATGTGCGGTACAGACTCAATTTAGCTTTTGGTTTCCCTTACGCAAGGCTTATTTATGTTTCAAAATGTAACGTAAAATGTATAAAATTTTCTTAATGTATTGCATTAATTTTTCAGCGCCCAGCTTAAAGGGAATTTAAGTAATGAACTTACACAATCTTAACGTTCGTCCTTGTTAAGGCTGCGAATTTAAGGATTACTTAACGCAAATATCCCTCTGGAAACTGCAACGGTCTGCATGATTCATCGTGAATAAACCCATTATCAGCCTCTCATACATTTGATTTAGCTTAGGTGAGGCTGTGCAAAAGCCCTTTTGCGGCCAGATAACGCGGGGTGAAGCAAGCTGAACAGGAGCTTTACGGGCAATGTTAAGGGTTGGAAATGTGCGAAAGATCTCTTTTATGGCCGAATGCATGTCAGTATTTTATTAAGAATAGTTGCATTTGTGTGATTATTTGACCGGCTATTTTTTAGCACTTTAGGATTAATGCCATGGGGTAGATTAGCCGCGCTGACCTTTTACTCAAATGTTCTGGTCAATCCGCATGAGAAGTGCATCCTCATACTTTTTGATGAAGCTGGAAATTAAAATACGACGTGCGGGTGAGTTTCTTATTCGGATGAAACACCATAATCAATTCGTCAGCAGCAATAAAACCGGCGAGCTTATTATCAGGCGTCGGGTTTAAAAAGGTGACGAAATGAAGAAGACATTACTGACCCTGGCGTTACTTTCCATATCCTGGGTCGTTCACGCACAACAATCTGACATGGGTTACTCAGATTTAAATTCTGACAGTCCGGATCAGTATTTTGCTGGCGCGAGAAATTCATCAGGGAATTCATCAACGATTTACCAGAACGGTAACAGTAATGTGGCCTATACGAATCAGACGAGTTCCGGCAGTTCAAGCGTTATTCGTCAGATAGGTACAGAAAATACCGCGGTGGTAAATCAGAGAGGTAATGGGAATAACGCTGATATTTCCCAAAGCGGCAGCGATAATTTTGCCTACATATCGCAAAGCGGCGGCGGGGATGCATCCATTACGCAACAAAATTTTGGCAATACGGCTTACATTCTGCAAAAAGGCCGGAGTGTGACGGAAATTCGCCAGAATGGTACGAACCAGAGCAGCGGTGTCGTACAAAACTCGTCAGGAATGGCGATTAGAGTGACACAGCATTAACAAACATACGTTCTTATGACATGACATCCGATATTAAACCAATGGGGTAGCATCATGAAACTTTGGAAAATTGTGGCAGTCTCCGCTTTAGTCGTCAGTGGCAGTGCATTTGCAGGTGGTGGGTACGGTGGGGGCGGTTCTGGCCCATCCGGTCCGTCCACTCCTCCGTCAACAGTACCCACATTCTCAACGACTCAGTGGAACTCTGAAATCCAGATCTATCAGGAAGGTAACGGTAACTATGCCAATGCTGACCAAAGCGGGGTTAAGAATTCACTGACCGCTATTAATCAGAATGGCTACAAAAATGCCGCAACCACGTCTCAAACCGGTGATAAGAGCCTGATCAGCATTATTCAGAAAAATGGCGGTCTTAACACGGCTAACGTGAACCAAAGCGCCGATCAGAGCCAGGTTCTGGTATCTCAGTCTGGCTGGGCCAACTTGTCTCAGAACAGTCAGAGTGCCAATGGCAGCCTGACCAGTGTGACTCAGGTAGGCACTTCAAACGTGGCTTATACTAACCAGCACTAAGCCTGCGCGCGAAATGAAAAACAGGGCACGAGCCCTGTTTTTTTTCGACTGGATCCAGAGGATAAATGTGATGCACTTACTTCTGATTGCCGCCGTAATGTCCAACCAGCTCTGGTTTGATACCCATAATGACGCCCAAACCTACACGGTAACGCCGATGGTCAGCCTCACCAAAGCCTGCGCTTGTCAGGTAGCGGTGTCCGTTTCGCAGGAAAGCACCGCCGGAACCAGCACCAGCCGCCAGAGCCAGAACATGAATCTCGCCGCCAGCCAGGCGCAACCGCTCGGGCAAATGCGTTTTGCCGTCAGACCCGGTGGGAAAACGCAAATCATGATTACGGTTACGGACGGCGATAAACTGCGGCTGGAAAAACAGCTAACGCTGCCCAATGATGCATAACGGTTAACATATAGAGCAGACGGCGTTTAAACGAGTCAGACCGCCAGACTGTCGTAGCCTTTGCGGCGATAATTGAGGGCGGAAATGCCCCAGAACACCACAAAAATTGCCACGGCGGCATACCCGACGCTGCCCATATTGTCATTGAGTTCTCCGACAACGCGCCAGAATGCGCCGTGCAAATCCAGCTTGTCTGCCATCAGCCCGAGCGCTTCCAGCCCGCCGATAAACAGGGCGATAAATACGCTGGTGGCCGTAATGGTCATATTGTAATAGAGCTTGCGAACCGGTTTATCAAACGCCCAGCCGTACGCGCCCACCATGACAAAATTGTCGAGCGAGTCGACAAGTGCCATGCCGCTGGCGAACAGCGCCGGGAAAATCAAAATACTCCAGACCGACATCCCGGAAGACGCGCCCGCCGCGGAAATGCCCAGCAGACCGATTTCCGTGGCGGTATCAAACCCCAGCCCGAACAAAAATCCGACCAGATACATCTGCCAGCTTTTATTCACCAGATTAAATGCGAAACTGAAAATCCGGCTCATGATGCCGCCCTGAACCTGATTCAGCTCTTCTTTATCTGAGAAAGTCTGCCCTTGTTTAACTTTCTGAAAACGACGATATACATCCCGCAAAATCAACGCATTCAACAGCGCCATCATCAGTAAAAACAGTGCAGAAATCAGCGTGCCGAGGGTGCCGCCATAATCATGCAGCCAGCCGATTTTATTGCCGAAAACCAGCGATGTGGCGGCGATCGCCACACAGGCCAGCACCACAATGCTGGAATGCCCGAGTGAGAAAAATGCCCCGACCGCCACCGGCCGCTGGCCCTGCTGCATCAGCTTGCGGGTCACGTTATCGATAGCCGCAATGTGATCCGCATCGACCGCGTGCCGCAAGCCATAGCCGTAAGCCAGCAACGCCGCTGCCATCAGTGCCGCATGATGGCGAAACACCAGAAATGCCCAGGCCCAGGCCAGTAAATTAATAGCCACCAGACCGGTTAAAAGCCAGGAAGCGCGGCGGTGTGTGTGGAAAATGTCACGGCTAATCATGGGGATCCTTATTGTTTTGATAAAGAAGTTGAAACAGAAGCTGAAACAGAAGCAGAAATAAAAGAAGAGAACTGAAGGCGCGCACAGGCGACCACCGCCTGACCCAGCGCCAGCCCGCCGTCACCGGCCGGGACGTTTTGCGGCATCAGCACCCGCAAGGGCGACAGATGATGGTGCAAACGCTGGCGCAGCAGGCGGTTATGCAAAACACCGCCGCCGAGTGCAACGGTACGGATACCGGTGCGGGCACAATGAAAACGGGCGAGGGCGGCAAAACCCTGCGCGAGGGCGTCATGAAAAGCGAAAGCCCGTGCAGCAGGCGGTGCCTGCCAGGCGAGCCACTGCTGCCAGAAAGTGGCTAAATCCAGAAATATGCCACCGGATGTATGGCGCAACGGGAGCGTAACCGGATGCGAAATGCCTTCCGCGCGGTGAGCCAGTGCTTCAAGCCGGCAGGCGGCTTCGCCTTCACAACTCAGCTGCGCCGGTGCACAGCCGAGCGCGGCAGCGACGGCATCAAACAGTCGCCCGCAGGAAGACGCCAGCGGCGAATTCACTCCGGCGGCGATGGCTTTCGACAACGGCAGCCAGGGGTGTTCATCCAGCACGCGCGATTCGTGCAGCGACTGCCAGCCGGGCACGAAAGCCTGCCACTGCGCCAGCAAATTGCGCCACGGTTCACGCGCCGCGCGGTCGCCGCCGGGCAGCGCTACGGCAGGTAAACCTCCTAAATGTTCGCAATGCAGATAATCCACCTGCAAACATTCACCGCCCCACAGCGCGCCGTTTTTGCCTGCCGGAATGCCGTAACCCAGCCCGTCCAGCGCCAGCCCGATGACTTTTCCGCCGTCCAGCGGCCAGCCGTTTTCTGCCAGACACGCCGCGAGATGCGCGTGATGGTGAAATACATCAACCACCCGTATTCCGTGGCTTTCTGCCTGAACGTGGCTGACATAAGCAGGGTGCGCATCGCGGGCAATCGCCACCGGCGTGCATTCATAAAGCTGCCGGAAATGCTCAATGGCCTGCTGTTGCTGGCGGGCAATATCGCCGTCAGCCAGCGATCCGAAATGCGCGCTGAGAATGGCCTGATTGCCGCGTACCAGACAAAACGTATTTTTGAGGTCGCCGCCTAGCGCCAGCACTGGCGGCTGGGTGTTGAAACCGGCGGGCAGCGGCAGCGCATCCGGCACAAAACCTCGCGCACGACGCAGAACTTCGGTGCCCTGCGGTGTCACGCGAACCAGCGAATCGTCGGCGCGCTGAACGATGTCGCGGTTATGCAACAGGAAGACGTCGGCAATTTTGCCGAGCTGACGAAGTGCATCGTCATTGTTTAAAACCGGCGCACGCCCTGCCGCATTCCCTGACGTCATCACCAGCGGGGTGCCGCAGGCCTGCATCAGCAAATGATGCAACGGCGTAAACGGCAGCATCAGCCCGACTTCATCCAGCTCCGGCGCCACCGCCGCGCACAAAGGCGACGTGGCGCTTTTTGCCGTCAGCACAATCGGCGCGGCAGGCGAACTCAGAAGCTCCCGCAACGCAAACTGCGGACTGTCGTCACTGCATTGCGCCAGCCAGCCGATATCCGGCAGCATTACCGCCAGCGGTTTTGACGGGCGATTTTTGCGTTCCCTCAGCCGCATAACTGCATTCTGTTGCGTGGCATCGCATGCCAGATGAAAACCGCCCAGCCCTTTGATCGCAACAATTTCACCCGCCTGCAATGCGGCCACGGCGTATCTGAGCGCTGCATTTCCCTGCACCCGCGTTTCGCCGTTTTGCCGCGTGGCGCTCACTTGTGGCCCGCAGTCCGGGCAGGCGACCGGTTGTGCGTGAAAGCGCCGGTCGGCCGGGTTTTGATATTCCCGCTGACATTCCGGGCAGAGCATGAATTCCGCCATGCTGGTGGAAGGACGGTCGTAAGGCATGGCGCGGATCAGCGTAAAACGCGGACCGCAGTGCGTGCAGTTGGTAAAGGCATAGCCGAAACGGCGGTCGCCGCGGCGGGTGATTTCCTTCAGACATTCCGGACAGGTCGCCGCATCGGGTGCCACTTGCGTGTCCATCTGGCTCTGGCGGCTGGGCGTGATGGTGAAATCCTCAGGAGGCGTTTGCCAGTCGAAAGGGTCGAAACGGATACTGTCGATGCGCGCCAGCGGCGGACAATCGCGTTTTACCTGAGCGATAAACGCGTCGATATCGCCCGGCTGAAAAAGTCTGATTTCCACGCCCGCACTGTCATTACACACCTCGCCACGAAGCTGCATCCGTTCTGCCAGTTGCCAGATAAAAGGCCGGAAACCGACGCCCTGAACCTTGCCGCAGATACGGATCACGTGAGAATCAAACATACAGCCTCTTGGGATTTTGGGTGTGCTCCTCCCCCTGCGCAGGGGAAGGAGCTTAAAACCCTCTATTTTGGGAGTTAAAAAAACTAAACCTCTATCACCGGGATCACATCCTCAACGGCGCTGCGCAGACGCGCCTTCATGTCGCTGTAGGTTTGCTGTGCGTAGTTTTCCGCCCAGCGCTGGTCGGCAATCTGCTGAACGTTAACGGCGCAATACTTGGTTTCCGGCGTTTTAGAGACCGGATCCAGATTATCCTGCGTCAGTTCGTTACAGGCACCAATCCACCACTGATAGGTCATGTACACCGCGCCGATATTGATACGTTCATTGAAGTTGGCGCGTGAAATGACTTTGCCACGGCGCGAGGCGACCCAGACCAGTTGCTGGTCGCGGATGCCGAGCGCTTCGGCGTCCTGCGGGTGCATCTGCACAAAGCCCGGTTCGTCGGCCAGTGTTTGCAAAGCGGCGCAATTGCCGGTCATTGAGCGGCAGGAATAGTGGCCGACTTCGCGGACGGTACACAGCACCAGCGGATAACTCTCATCCGGCACTTCTGCCGGTGCGCGCCACGGTGCGGCAAACAGCTGGCCTTTGCCGGTTGGCGTATCGAATCGGTTGTCGGCGTAAAGGTACTGCGTCCCCGGGCTTTCGAGGGTGGTGCAAGGCCACTGAACGTGCCCAAGTTCGCCCATTTTTTCGTAGGTTGCGCCGTAGAACAGCGGGCACAGCTCACGCATTTCGTCCCAGATTTCCTGGTTATCGTTGTAATGCATCGGATAACCGAGTTCTGTCGCCAGCAGGCTGATGATTTCCCAGTCGCGTTTGACGTTGTATTTCGGTTCGATGGCTTTTTCGAAACGCTGGAAGCCGCGGTCAGCACAAGAGAACACGCCGCCGTGTTCGCCCCACGACGTGGCAGGCAGAATGACGTCGGCCTGCTCAGCGGTTTTGGTCATGAATATGTCCTGCACAACGACAAATTCCAGCGCCTCGAAGCCTTTGCGCACCAGACCTAAATCAGCTTCGGTCTGCAACGGATCTTCGCCCATGATGTAGTAGGCTTTCACGTGGCCTTCAATCGCCAGGTGGGGGATTTCGGTGATGCGGTGGCCGACTTCAGCGTCCATCTGGTTAACGTCAATGCCCCACGCATCGGCGAATTTCGCACGAACTTTTGCGTCGGTGACGGCCTGATAGCCGGGGAATTCATTCGGCAGAACGCCCATATCACAGGCACCCTGCACATTATTTTGTCCGCGAACCGGCCCGACACCGACGTTGGCGCGGCCCAGATTACCGGTCAGCAGCGCCAGCCCGGCCAGCCCTTTCACCACGTCTACAGCCTGACCAAACTGAGTCACGCCCATGCCCCACATGATGGTGGCAGAAGGGGCGGCGGCGTAAGTGCGCATCGCCTGACGGATTTGCTGTGCAGAAACGCCGGTCTGTTCGGCGACCGCTTCCGGTGAATAATCGGCAACGTTTTTGCGGTATTCCTCGAAGCCTTCGGTGTATTTCGCCACGTAGTCGTGGTCATACAGGTTTTCTTCGATCAGCACATGGGCGAACGCGTTCACCAGCGCCATGTTACAGCCGTTTTTGATTTGCAGATGCTGATCCGCAATGCGCGCGGTTTCGATGCGGCGCGGATCACAGACGATAATCTGTGCGCCTTTTTCTTTGGCTTTGATCACGCGGCGCGCGACGATCGGGTGGGAGTCCGCGCAGTTATAGCCGATTACCAGCAGGCATTTTGAATTCTCGATATCGCCGATGGAGTTACTCATTGCGCCGTTACCGAGCGTTGCCTGCAAACCGGCAACGGACGGGCCGTGGCACACGCGGGCGCAGCAGTCGACGTTGTTGGTGCCGATGACCGCACGGGCAAACTTTTGCATCACATAGTTGGTTTCGTTGCCGGTACCGCGGGAAGAACCGGTATGCATGATGGCGCGCGGGCCATGTTTTTGTTTGATTTCTTTCAGGCGCTGCGCGGTATAGCGAATGGCTTCATCCCAACTGACGGCTTCAAATTTTCCGCCTTTCTGACGGCGGATCATTGGCTGCGTCAGGCGCGGGGTCAGCAGTTTGGTATCGTTAAGGAAATCCCAGCCGTAATAACCTTTCAGACAGAGTTCACCCTGATTAGTGACGCCATTGGCGGCTTCGGCGCGAATGATTTTTCCGTTATCCACAACCAGATTCAATTTACAGCCGGCCCCGCAATACGGGCAGACGGTGGTGATTTTTTTCATGTGATTACTTCCTCTATCCGGAGTTAAAACAGCAGGGGAGATGTGCTGTCGAGCGCAGCGCGGCGGCGTTTTTCTGCGTTCATTTCCTGTAAGTGATTACGGTCGATGGCGTAAAGCGCCTTGGTCGGGCAGATTTCCATGCACGCCGGGCCTTCTGCGCGGGTGTGGCACAGGTCGCATTTATGCGCTTCAGCTTTGTCGGACGTGGCAACCATTGCGGCACCGTTCTGGCGGAAAATCGGTTTGGTGACCACTTCCATCGCGCCATACGGGCAGGCGACAACGCAGGTTTTGCAGCCGATGCAGCGTTCCTGCATCACCTGAACGTGGTCGCCGGTGCGCAGGATCGCGCCATTCGGGCAGACGTTGGCGCAGGGCGCGTCTTCGCACTGGCGGCACATCACCGGCGTACTGAGATTCACGCCTTTAATGACGTGCAGGCGCGGGGCGAATGTGGCGGCGTTCAGCAGCGAGATATCCTGAGAATCGCTGTGCGCCATGACGCAGGCAATTTCACAGGTACGGCAGCCGATGCATTTTTTAGGGTCGGCGATAATGAACCGGTTCATGTCTACTCTCCAAATCCCCGTCGTCCCTGGCACCGCAGGTGCGTTGGCTGCGTTCACCCGACCGAATCACTGACGCATGTCAGCTCATCGGGACTCCTTCGCTTGCCGCCTTCCTGCAATGCCAGTGCCTTAGGGGATTTCTGTGTACTTAAATTGAAGTGGTTAAAAGTTTTCATCTACTGCTATACATAAACCATGCCAGTTTTATGGTTTTATTTTTATAGTTGTTTTTCAATGAGTTAATGATTCTCTTGCCTGCCGATGACGACGCGTGTCACTGACGTCATGTCCGCGTCGTCACCACATCGACAGTTATGTCGACAGCAAGGTCAGGCGGTTTCTGCCTGAAAAGGCGCGATGCCCATGCCCTGTTCCAGCGCCGGTAACAGCTGATGCAAACGGATGACGGCCTGTTCCACGGCGTCGCTCATCGGGTAATAAAACGCGACGACGTCCGGCTGAATGCCGACAAACGTGATTTGCGGGATATCCTCACGCAGCTGCTGCATGAGAAACGTCAGCGGCAAATTGTGGGTGGTCATCATGAACATTTCGCTGATGTCGCTTTCTTCGAGAATGCGTATCTCACCGGGCATCAGCCCCATGTCGGTGGCGTCCACGATCACCAGATGCGCCGGGCGCAGCTCGCGTAAATAGCCGATGTCGTTTTCCGGCGCGGCACCGCCGTCAACGACTATCCAGCCGCTGAGCGGTTTTTCTGCACACAGTTCTGCCAGCCGGGGCCCGGCGCCGTCATCGCCCATCATGCTGTTGCCCACACAAAGCAGCGCGTAGCGGGAAGTGGAATCAGGCATCGTATCTCCTGACCATCAGGTACATCGCGGGGTCACTTTCGATTTGTCCGAGCAGGGCGATGAGCTGGTCGCTCCAGCCCTGCTGTTCTTCATTCATCTGCGGGCGGGCATCGCGCAGCGCCAGCGCCAGTAAATGGGTGTGGCTGCTGTCGATATTGATTTCGCCAAAACGCTGTACGCCCGCCAGTTTTCGGTAAGCTTCCCCCTGTTCTGGCAGGCACCTGACCCATTGCTGGTAACCGGTCAGCGGGCATTCGAGGCGGGATTTCAGGCAGTCGATCACCCCGAGGTGGTGGCCGATCGCCAGGCTGTAATACACCACTTCCTGCACTTTCTGCGAGCTGCGCTTTTGCGCACTTTTCTCGTCGACAAATTTGCTGCTCAGTGAGTAAAAAATCACTTTGTTCTTTTCGGCCTGATGACCGGAAAAAGGCTGATGCTGCGCGTAGCGCTGGTCGTTTCCTGATGTCATCACAGACGCACCTCCCCGCGCAGAACCTGTTGATAAATTTGTTGCAGGTTGCCGATAATTTCAGTGAGGCGCAGGTCGCCGCGTTCACTGAGGTAGGTTGAAACGCGCTGTTCCACCGGCTGAAGGCCGGGCGCGGCCACGATATTCATAAACTCATCGGCAATCTGGCGGCCATAACGGTAACCGGCCATGCGGCGCGCTTCGCGGTCGAGTAAAACGCGCAACGGCTGCGGCAGATCCGGATGCAGTAATTCCGCCGGTGTCGCTGCGGCGTCGTCGTGCTGCTGTCCTTTGATTTTCTGATCCAGCAAACCGAGCGCCATCGCGAAGCCGTAAATGGTGGCCGCCGGTGTCGGCGGGCAGCCCGGAATATACACGTCGACCGGTACGATTTTGTCAGTGCCGCCCCAGACGCAGTAAAGGTCGTGGAAAATGCCGCCGCTGTTGCCACAAGCTCCGTAAGAAATGCAGATTTTCGGATCCGGTGCGGAATCCCAGGCGCGCAGTGCGGGCATACGCATGGCGCGGGTGACCGCGCCGGTGAACAGCAGAATGTCGGCATGGCGCGGTGACGGGACGACTTTGATGCCAAAACGTTCGGCGTCGAACAGCGGTGAAATCGCCGCGAAAATCTCAATCTCGCAGCCGTTACAGCCGCCGCAGTCCACGCGGTAAACGTAGGCGGAGCGGCGGATGCTGTGCAGCAGGGTGGATTTCAGTTTTGCGATGCTTTCGTCAAGCGTGACGGGCACCGGCAGGCCATTTTCGTCGCGGGGTGCAATCGGGTTATGACTCATGAACGGGCCTCCGTGGTCATATGGCGGCCGATATCAATACGGTCGGTGGAAGAAAGACTGTGCATTTTCTTGCATGACGGACAGGTTTCGTACTGCACGCGGCGGTCGGCGATTTGCCGGTCACTCAGCGCGGCGCTTTCCTGCAAGAGGCTGAGCGCGAAGTCGATTTCCTTTTGCACGGCGTAAGGTTTGCCGCATTCACGGCAATGGCAGATGGGGAAATCCGCTGTTTCGTACAAATCTTCTTTGCGCCATACCGCCAGTTCAAATTCCTGCGACAGTTTGATGGCCGCCGTCGGGCAGACTTCCTCGCAGCGGGCGCAGAAAATGCAGCGGCCTAAAAACAGTTGCCAGCGCAGGGTTTCACCGTCTTCCGCCGTGGTCATGGTCAGCGCGTTAGACGGGCAGGCGTTGGCGCAGGCCCCGCAGGCAATACACTGCTGCGCGGTGTATTGCGGCTTTCCGCGAAAATTCGGTGCCAAATCCAGCGGCGTGAACGGATAACCCACGGTGGCTGTGCCCGTTTTCAGCACTTTTTTAATCAGTTTCAGCATGATTTAAGTGATTCCTTAAAGCGGCGAGTTTTTGCGTTCGATGCCGTAACGTTCGATCTCTTTATAAGGCACGACGATGGTCGTTTTCTTACGCACATCGACCACGGTCATGCGGTCGGTGCAGGAATAACAAGGATCGAGACTGCCGATAATCAGCGGAGCGTCGGAGACGGTATTGCCACGCAGCATATAGCGCAGCGTCGGCCAGTTGGCGTACGTCGCCGCACGGCATCGCCAGCGGAAAAGCTTCTGGTTGTCGCCGGTCATGCTCCAGTGGATGTCATCGCCGCGCGGGGCTTCGGCAAAACCGAGGGCAAAGCGGTGCGGAATATAGGTAAACCCTTCCACCGCCAGCGGGCCGCCCGGCAGGCTTTGCAGGCCAAACTCAATCATATTCAGGGCGTTATAAACTTCGTGGATGCGGACTTTAAGACGGGAATAGACGTCGTTGCCGGTTTCGCTACAAATCTCAAACGGCAGTTTGGCGTAACCGGCATAAGGATGATCCTGACGCATATCCCGGCGGTGGCCGCTGCCGCGCACCATCGGGCCGACGTTGCTGAAATCACGCGCGACCTGCGGATCCAGAATGCCGACGCCGACGCTGCGTTGTTCGGTATTCGGCGTGCTGAGCAGAATATCCACCAGCTCACCGAGGTCACGACGCATGCTGCCCGCCAGCGCAATGGTCTGGATCATGTCGTCTTTTAAGATGTCGCGGCGGATCCCGCCGATCAGGTTCATGCCGTAGGTTTTGCGAGCGCCGGTCAGGATTTCGGCCATTTTCATGGACTGTTCGCGGATGCGGAAAAACTGCATAAAGCCGGAGTCAAAACCGACGAAATGGCAGGCCAGCCCGAGGTTCAGCAAATGGCTGTGCAGACGTTCCACTTCCAGCAGTATTGAGCGGATCATCTGGGCACGTTCCGGCACCACAATCCCCATCGCATTTTCCACCGATGAGGTATACGCCACGCTGTGGGTAAAACCGCAGATGCCGCACACGCGGTCAGAAAGGAACGTGACTTCGTTATAGCCCATGCGGGTCTCGGCCAGTTTTTCCATCCCGCGGTGGACGTAAAACAGACGGTAATCCGCGTCGATAATGTCTTCGCCATCGACAAACAGACGAAAATGTCCGGGTTCGTCAGAAGTGACGTGCAGCGGGCCAATCGGCACAATTTTGCTGCCTTCTTTGGCTTGCGAAATAAACGGATAGGTTTCGTCGTCGGTCGTCGGTGCCGGGCGCTGACGGTAATCCATTGAATCTTTGCGCAGCGGATATAAATCATCCGGCCAGTCGTCCGGCAGCACCAGACGACGCTCGTCCGGCAACCCGACCGGGCGTAAACCATACATATCACGAACTTCGCGTTCACCCCAGACTGCCGCGGGCACGCGCGGCGTCACGGACGGGAATTCCAGCGAAACCGGATCCACTTCGGCGCGCACGGTGATCCAGCACTTCACGCCTTTTTCCATCGACAGCACGTAATACAGCGCATAGTTGCCACACAGCGTGCGTTCATCATTGCCGAATAACACGGAAAGCCAGCCGCCTTGCTGGTAATACAACCACTCGACCACTTCCGGCAGCGCGTTCAGCTTGATAGTCACCGTCGCCTGCGTATCGGTCTGCCATTCGCTGCCTGAAATGGCCGCCGGGAACTGCTTCGCCAGCGCAGCAAGATAATGTTTGCCGACCGGGTTTTGATTTAATGCGGTATTGAACTCACTCATTGCAAAGCCTCTTCCCGCCGTGGCGGGATAAGAAAAATGTCAGGTCAGCCTGCGACCAGCCAGGAAACCAGCGCCAAAAATGCCAGCCCGAAGCCCGCCCATGTGGTGCGGGAGGTTTTGAGAAAACGCAGACGGGCGACGCTGTTCTCGACAAGTGCCACCAGAAAAACGGCGATCAGCAGTTTCACCAGGCTCAGCACCACGGCAGTCAGCAATGCCACCGGCGTGATGTGATCCACCTGCCCGAACGGAAAGAACAGGCCGAGAAAAAGCTGCAACACCACCAGCTGTTTCAGGCTGATGCCGATTTTCAGCACGCCCAGCGCGGCACCGGAATATTCGGTCAGCGGGCCTTCCTGTAATTCCTGCTCGGCTTCGGCCATATCAAACGGCAATTTGCCCATTTCGATATACGTGGCAAACGCGCAGGCCAGACCGGCCAGAATGAGCGTCAGGGAAGATGACACCGGCCAGTGCAGCACGCGGGTGGCAATCGCGCCGAGCGAGGTGGAACCCGCCACCAGCGCGGCGACCCACAGGCCGAGCAGCAGGATCGGTTCGACCAGCACGCCCAACACTGCTTCACGGCTGGCGCCGATGCCGGTGAACGTGCTGCCGGTATCCAGCCCGGCGATGGCAAACACAAAGCGCACCACGGCAAACAGATAAATCACGGTAATCAGGTCACCTGCTGCGCCCATCGGCGAAGCCAGCGTCACCACCGGCAGGGCGGTGGCGATAACCAGCAATCCGCCGGTCAGCAGATACGGCATGCTGCGAAACGCCGGGCCGGATGCCGCCGGTGCCACACTCTGGCGTTTGAGTAATTTGGCGATATCACGGTATTCCTGTAATACCCCCGGGCCGCGACGGTTGTGCATCCGGGCGCGCATGACGCGGCTGAATCCGGCAAACAGCGGAGCCACCGCCAGCAGCGAGAAGGCCTGAATCAGCGCCAGCGGCCACAGAGAACCGTTCAGCAAAAAGGGAAAATTCATAGTCAGTTCCTCAGGCAAAAGCCACGACCAGCAACACGGCCAGTTCGATGAAAGCCAGACGACGGCAGAAAGCCCCGAGCCAGCCCTGATGCAGCGTGCTCACCAGTTTTGCGGGCATGATGTGCCGGCGCAGGCGGTACAGCGGGCCAAACATCACGCGCAGTGGCTGGGTAAAACCGGTCGCAGTGACCACCATGTCAGCGGAATGCCCGTAACCACAGGCCCAGGCCTCGCCGCGCAAACGGTTCGGCATGCGGGCACCGCGCAGAACGGCGGCAATAATCCACGGCAATAAAGGCATCCCCAAAAGCAGGAGCGCCACCATCGGGGCGGAAACAGCGGAAGTCGGGGAGAACACCGCACCGTGCTGCGCGGTTTGCAAAACAGGCGTGTTCAGAACGGAAGCGGCAACGGCGGCGAAGTGCGGAATAATCCACGGTGAGGCGACACCGAAAATGACGCACAGCAGTGCCAGCAAAACGCTGCTCAGCGTCATAGCCAGCGGGGCAGGCGTCGCATCTTCTGCCGCCTTGCTGCGCGGCGCGCCAAGAAACGTCACGCCGAAAACTTTCGCCACGCACATCAGGGCCAGCGCGCCGGTGAGCGCCAGCCCGACGGCCAGCAGCGGGCCGAGCAGACGTGCGATAAACAGCGGCGCGGCGCTCAGCTGGAACAGTGACTGATACAGCAGCCATTCGCTGGCAAAGCCGTTAAGCGGCGGCAGCGCGGCCATCGACATCAGCGCGACAAGCATCGCCACGGCGGTCCACGGCATCAGACGGGCGATACCGCCGAGCTTTTCCATATCCTTTATGCCGGTCTGCATTTCAATTTCACCGGCACCGAGGAACAGCGCGGTTTTAAACAGACCGTGGTTGAACAGATGGAACAATCCGGCCAGCAGCGCCAGCGCCGCCAGTTCCGGCATATTCAGCGCCACGCCGGTCATCGCACCGCCGACGCCAAGCAGAATAATCCCCACGTTTTCCAGCGTGTGATAGGCCAGCAGACGGCGGATATCGTGCTCCATCAGCGCGTACAGCCCGCCAATAAACGCGGTCAGGATTGCCAGCAACAACACCAGCAGGCCCCACCAGAGTGGCGGTGCGCCGAGCAAATCCAGACCGACTTTTACGATGCCAATAATGCCGATTTTCATCAGTACGGAAGAGAACAGCGCTGCGGCATGCGCCGGTGCGCTGGAATGAGACTGCGGCACCCAGGCGTGCAGCGGAATAATCCCGGCGTAAAGCCCGAAGCCCGCCAGCGCCAGCAGGAAGGCCAGCGATTTTGCGCCCGCCGGGAAGGCGGTGTGGCGCAGAACGTCAAAATCCAGACTTCCGCTGACGTGATGTAAAACCGTGAACGCCAGCATCAGGCAAACCGTGCCGAGGCGGCCGGATAAAAACTGATTCAGACCCGCACGGCGGCTTTTCACATCGTCGGTTTGTACGATCAGGAAGTAGGCGCACAGCGCGGCCAGTTCCATCATCACCAGCAGTTCAATGGCGTTATTCGCGACTGCCGCCGCCGTCAGCGCCGCCGTCAGGAAGTTGCACAACAAGCCGGTGCGGCCGCGTTTTCGTGACGTCGTTCCCGCCAGCCACGCCCAGGCGTACAGGCTGCAAAACAGCGCCGTGACTGACATTGCCAGCAATAATAATCCGTTCAGCGGGCTGAGTTCAGCGGTGAAAGGCAGCGCGGGCAACGCGACTGTCTGCACCGCGGTGCCGCGGTGAACGATCTCAAAAGCCGCGACGATGACCGCCGCAGAAGCCAGCATGCCGCCCAGCCCGGAAAGCAGGCTGCTGAGCCGTGCGATGGCAGAAAATACCCAGCCCGCCACGCCGCTCACCAGCCAGATAAGTAGCGCCAGCGCCAGCAAAGAGGCGGGTTCTAAAGCAAACAAAGCCGTCATTATTTGGCCCCCGAGTCAGGCGTGGTGAAAGTGGAATAACCGTCAGGGAAAGCATTCATCGCATTCAGGCGTTTTTGCTGGCTGCTGTGTTCGGCCAGGCTGGCGGTAACCAGCGTGATGGCCTGCGTCGGGCAGGTTTTGATGCACGCCGGTCCGTCCGGGCTAAAGCTGCATAAATCGCATTTCACGGCCACGGCACGCAATCCGGGTACGCAATCCAGGAACGGGCTGACGGCGCGCGGCGCTCGCGGGGCGGGCAGTGCTTTTGAGGTATTGCAGTTGTGCGGAATATCCAGCGGCGAACTGCCGGAAAAGGTGATCGCGCCAAACGGACAGGCAATTCCGCACAGTTTGCAGCTCACGCACAGGCTTTCGTTGAGGTGAATGGCCTCGTCCTGACGGGTGATGGCATTGACCGGGCAGACTTGCGCACACGGCGCATCTTCACACTGGTGGCACATGACCGGCGCAGAATCCAGCCGGTTGCGCATCACCTGCAAACGGGGCGCAGACTGCAAGCCGTGCAGCTGATGTTCCTGCGAACAGCTGGCCATACAGGTGTTGCAGCCGATACACAATTTCGGATCGGCTATCACATATTGATTCATGGCGGCGACGCGACTCATGAAGTCTCCTTTTCATTTCGTCAAAGGTGACGAAATCGGCACTTAAATTGACATTTCGACATTTATGTCGGAATTAATCCCCGTAAAAACCGGTAATCAAATGACGCGGGAAAATATTTCCGTCAGACCGGCGTAATAATGTATTTCTGCATATGAATCAGGCGTGGCTAAGTAATTTTTCTAATTGCGCCGCAATAGGCCGATTGTTGTGCAGGGAGTCGTAAATACACTGATAAATTGCGGAAATCTTATTTAAATAATGTTCCAGAACGGCGTTTTTATCGTGGATATCCACAGTGTCGTCGATCTTACCTTCTTCGCTCAGCGCGGCGTGGGCAAAGGTTTTGAAATCAGGCTCTTCACCGTTGTGCGCCATGTTCAGGCTGTACACGATGTCCTGACTGTAGAAGTCATCGCTCAGGTGAATGCTGACGGTGAAATAGTTGAACAGCGTGAAGCGGATATCCTGATCTTCGCCACAGGAGAACTCGTGATTAATCTTCTTATTTGAATGAGTTACCGCCTGAATCAGGCTGTTCTGGTAAGCGCGCCACTGTGATTTCAGATGGCTGTTTTTGCTGGCAATATAATCGGCCTTCGTGGTCAATTCGCTGAGAGTGCTCATGTCATACCCTGTTATTGTGTTGTGCGTGAGTGTCATTTTTCATCGCCCCGTGACGACTGAAAAATGGCGCATAACCCTCTAAGGGCATAAAGCGTGCCAGTTTCGATATTTATTTTATTAATGATTATAAATCAGTGTATTAGGTGTTTTTCGCCCGTTCGTGGTTCAACGCGGGCGAATAAAGGGTGTGTCGATGACACGTTATTTCGACAGTTATGACGCACTAATTCCGTCACCGGAAAAGTCCGGTCTTTTAATAAGCGTCATGAAATCTGGCATTAATATTGCAGAAGTCCTTTTATCTGACTCCATCGGGAGGGGAAATCATGCACGAAATAACGTTGTGCCAGAATGCCGTGGAAATAATGCAGGAATTTGGTCAGCAAAATAATGCGCGGAGAATAACCGCGGTATGGATGGAAATTGGGGCTTTTTCCTGCGTCGAGCCGGAAGCGCTGCAATTTTGTTTTGAGCTGGCGTGTCGGAAAACACTGGCCGAAGGCTGCGCGTTGCATCTCGATACGCCCGCGGCGCAAAGCTGGTGTCACGATTGCCAGAAAGATATCCGCCTGTTTCGCCCCGACGTGCTGCTTTGCCCGGAATGCGGCGGCCGAAATGTGCGGGTAATCGCTGACGACGGTATGAAAATTAAACGTATTGAAATCGAATAACGGGTATCAGAAACCCGGGGGAGAAAACTATGTGCAGTACCTGCGGTTGTGCCAGCGGCGAGCTTCGGATTGAAGGCGTCAGCAGTGAACATTCTCACCACGATCATTCGCATCCACATGAGCACGGCCATTCGCACGGTTTGCCGTTTGCGCCGCGTCGGCTGGTGGATATCGAAATGGATGTGCTGGCGAAGAACAATCATATCGCCGCGCATAACCGCGAGCATTTTGCGCAGGCCGCCATTCTGGCGCTGAATCTGGTCTCCAGCCCCGGTTCCGGCAAAACGACGCTACTGACCAGCACGCTGACCCGTCTTGCGCCGTATTTCGACTGCGCAGTGGTGGAAGGCGATCAGCAAACCACCAACGATGCGGATCGTATCCGGGCGACCGGCGTTCCGGCGATTCAGGTGAATACCGGCAAAGGTTGCCATCTCGATGCGCAGATGGTGCATGACGCGGTACATCAGCTGTCGCCGAACAATAACAGCCTGCTGTTTATAGAAAACGTCGGCAATCTGGTGTGTCCTGCCAGTTTTGATCTCGGCGAACGGCATAAAGTGGCGGTGCTTTCCGTCACTGAAGGCGAGGACAAACCGCTGAAATATCCGCATATGTTTGCGGCCTCGCGCCTGATGATCCTCAATAAAATCGACCTGTTGCCGTACGTCAGTTTTGACGTCGAAACCTGCATCGCCAATGCGCGGCAGGTCAACCCGGAAATTGAAGTGATCCGCCTTTCCGCCACCACCGGCGAAGGCATGGACGAGTGGCTGGCGTGGCTGGAGCAGCAGCGATGTGCATAGGCATTCCGGGGCAAATCGTTGCGCTGCATGAGCAACAGCCCGATCACGCGTGGGCAGAAGTTTGCGGCTTGCGACGTGAGGTGAATATCGCGCTGGTTTGTGAAGGCATCAGCGAACGCGAACAGCTGATTGGCGGCTGGGTGTTAATTCACGTCGGGTTTGCGCTGAGCCGTCTCGACGAGCACGAAGCGCAGGAAACGCTGGCGGCACTGCACGCCATGGAAGAAGTGGAAGCCGATGTCGCGCTGTTTCTCGGCGCGGGGGAGGCCAGATAATGCGTTTTGTCGATGAATTCCGCGACCCGAAGCTGGCGAAAACGCTGATTGAACGCCTGCATAAACGGGCGGCACAACTGCCGTATAGCGCTGAAAAGCCGATGCAAATTATGGAAGTCTGCGGCGGTCATACGCACGCTATTTTCAAATTTGGTCTGGATAAACTGCTGCCTCCGCAGCTGGAATTTATCCACGGCCCTGGCTGCCCGGTGTGCGTGTTGCCGATGGGGCGGATTGACGCCTGCTGCGAAATTGCGGCGCACCCGGACGTGATTTTCTGCACCTTTGGCGATGCGCTGCGGGTGCCGGGAAAACAGGGTTCGCTGCTGAATGCACGCGAACGCGGCGCGGATGTGCGGGTGGTCTATTCGCCGCTCGATGCCCTGAAACTGGCGCGGGAAAACCCGCAGCGGCAGGTGGTATTTTTCGCGCTCGGTTTTGAAACTACGCTGCCGGTGACGGCGGTCACACTGCAACAGGCGCGGCGCGAAGGGCTGACCAATTTCAGCGTCTTTTGCCAGCACATCAGCCTGATCCCGACGTTGCGCAGTTTGCTGCAACAAGACGATGTCCGCATCGACGCTTTTCTCGCGCCCGGCCACGTCAGCATGGTGATCGGCACCGCGCCGTACCATTTCATTAATACGCAATTCGGCAAACCGCTGGTGGTCAGCGGGTTTGAACCGCTGGACATGCTGCAAAGCGTTTTAATGCTCGTAGAACAAGTTTGCGAGGCATCGTGTAAAACCGAAAACCAATACCGGCGCATCGTGCCCGAAGAGGGTAATGTGCTGGCACAAAACGCGATCCGCGAAGTCTTTCAGCTTTCAGGCAGCAGCGAATGGCGCGGGCTGGGCCTTATTGAGGCGTCGGGAATTTCCCTGACGGAAACCTATTCTGCCTTCGATGCCGAACGCCGTTTCAGGCCGCAGACACAATCGGTGGCCGATGATCCGCGTTCGCGCTGCGGCGACGTGCTGACAGGGCGCTGCAAGCCGCATGAATGCCCGTTGTTTGGCACCGGCTGCACGCCGCATAACGCGTTTGGCGCGCTGATGGTCTCCTCAGAAGGTGCCTGCGCCGCCTGGTATCAGTACCGGTATCTGGAAAATGAACCCGCACAGGAACAGCAAGAGATGAAACAGAAGGTGGCAGGATGAGCGAGCGCAATGACGTAGTGACGATGGCGCACGGAAGCGGTGGTCGCGCGATGCAGCAGATGATTGAAAGAATGTTTCTCAGCGCATTTGATAATCCGTGGCTCAACGAACGCGAAGATGGCGCGCGGTTATCGCTGGCCGCGATGAGCGAGCAGGGCGATCGTCTGGCCTTTACCACCGATAGCTATGTCATTGATCCGATTTTCTTTCCCGGCGGTAATATCGGCAAACTGGCGGTGTGCGGCACGGCAAACGATTTGTCCGTCAGCGGCGCAATACCGGCGTATCTCTCCTGCGGATTCATTCTGGAAGAGGGGTTGCCGATGGACGATTTGCAGAAAATTATCAGCCTGATGGCGCAAACCGCGCGCGAGGCGGGGATCGCCATTGTCACCGGCGACACCAAAGTCGTGCAGCGTGGCGCAGCCGATAAAATTTTCATTAACACCGCCGGGATCGGCGTGATCCCTGGTGATGTGGCGTGGGGGGCGGGGCAGATTCAGTGCGGAGATAAAGTGATCGTCAGCGGCACGCTGGGGGATCACGGCGCCACCATTCTCAATCTCCGCGAGCAGCTGGGAATGGATCTCGGTATTCAGAGTGACTGCGCCGTGCTGGCGCCAATGGTTGCGCCGCTGCGCGCCGTTTCCGGCGTCCACGCCCTGCGCGATGCGACGCGCGGCGGGGTTAACGCGATTTTGCATGAGTTCAGCGAGGCCAGCGGTTTCGGCATTTCCATTGATGAAAATGCACTACCGGTCAAATCCGCGGTACGGGGAATTTGCGAACTGCTGGGGCTGGAACCGCTGAATTTTGCCAATGAAGGCAAACTGGTGGCGGTGGTTTCTGCGCAGGCGGAAGAAAGGGTACTGAATTTATTGCGAAAGCACCCGCTGGGCGCGGACGCCGCAACGATCGGCGAGGTCACCGAAAATCCGCAGGTCTGTCTGCGCGGCGCGCTGGGTGTCTCCCGGCAGCTGATGCTGCCACATACCGAACCTTTACCCCGCATTTGTTGATCTCATCAGGGGGGCTGAGTCCCACGAAAGGGGTAGACTTTTCCGTATTGCCCTTTTTTCAGAAACTACGTTATCCAGAGCTAACGCTATGCAGAGTGCAACCATGAGCACGACAAAACACAAAGGATTGCTGGAACTGACGCGCACACTGCTGCTGCAACAGACCATGACCTCGCTGCTGGAAACTCTGACCCAGGTGGTACAGAGTGCCGGCATTGCAGAATCGGTGACGCTGGTGTTGTTTGACAGCACCAGCGAACGCGTCAGTTTTTACGGCATCGATCCGCATCATCAGCCGGTAAGTTACGAAGACGAAACCCTGCTCGCCACAGGGCCGGTGCATGCGCTGCTCAGCAATCCGAAAACGCAGGTCTGGCGCAGCGATGCGCTGCATTTGCGTTACCCGCAGCTGGCCGCGCTCAACCTGTATCCGGCGTTTACCGATTACTGTCTGGTTCCGATGTTGGCGGCTTCCGGCCTGCTGGGCGGTTGTGAATTTACCCGTCAGCACGCGGCAACGTTCAGCGAAGAAGATAAAAACGGGCTGCACGAACTCTGTATGCTGGCGGCGATTGCGGTTGAACAGATTAAACTGCGCGAAAACGCGCTGCTTCAGCAATCGCTGTTGCGCCACGAACGTGACGATTTCCGCATTCTGGTGGACATCACCAATGCGGTGCTTTCCAAGCTGGATCTCGACGAACTGACCGGCGAAATCGCTAAAACCATTCATCACTTTTTCCACATCAACGCCATCAGCATCGTGCTGTGCGACGCCGACAAAGACAGCGAACAGGCCAGCGTTTACGCCACGCATTATATACAAACGCATGTTGCCGAACGCGAACAATCGCGCATGACGCTGGCGGGATCGCTGGAACAGCAGGTGATGAAAAACGGCGAAATGTTGCTGACCAACGCGCGGCCTTCCGAAGAACCGGACGACGACGAGAGTACGCTGTTCCAGTTGTTGTGGCGCGATCAGACCAAAACGCTGTGCATTCTGCCGCTGCGTTTCGGGCATAAAACGCTGGGCGTTCTCAAACTGGCGCAGTGCCAGCCGGATAATTTCAATTCTGCCAACCTGCGGGTTTTGCAGCAAATCGCCGAGCGAATTGCCATTGCGGTGGACAACGCGCTGGCCTATCAGGAAATCAAAAGCCTGAAGGAAAAACTGCAACACGAAAACCTCTATCTGACCGAGCAGATTAACAGCAATAACCCGGATTTCAGCGACATCGTCGGACGCAGTCCGGGCATGTCTGCTGTGCTTAAACAGGTCGAGATCGTGGCGAAAAGCGACTGTTCCGTGCTGATCCTCGGGGAAACAGGCACCGGCAAAGAACTGATCGCCAGAGCGATTCATAACCTCGGCGATCGCCGTGATCAGCGGATGGTCAAAATGAATTGCGCGGCAATGCCCGCCGGGCTGATGGAAAGTGACCTGTTTGGTCATGAAAAAGGCTCGTTCACCGGCGCGACCGCCCAGCGTATGGGGCGTTTTGAACTGGCGGATCAGGGCACGCTCTTCCTCGATGAAGTCGGGGAAATCCCGCTGGAGCTGCAACCTAAACTGCTGCGTATTTTGCAGGAACGTGAATTCGAAAGGGTAGGCGGCAACAAGCTGATCTCAGTGAACGTGCGCATGATCGCCGCGACCAACCGTGACCTGCGGCAAATGGTGGCCGACAAAGAATTCCGCAGTGACTTGTATTACCGGCTGAACGTCTTCCCGATTGTGATCCCACCGCTGCGCGAACGACCGGAAGATATTCCGCAACTGGTGAAATTTCTGACCTACAAAATCGCCAAGCGAATGAAACGCACCATCGACAGCATTCCGGCGGAAACGCTGCGTCTGCTGAGCCGCATGCCGTGGCCGGGGAATGTCCGTGAGCTGGAAAACGTCATCGAACGGGCGGTGCTTCTGACACGCGGAACGGTATTGGATCTGCAACTTCCCGAGCTGAATTACCCGTTGCCGGTGGCACCGGTTGCCGCACCGGCATTCTCTGAACCTGCGCCGCCGGTGAACGCAGACGACGAGCGCGAGCGTATTATCGCAGTATTGAAAGAAACCAACGGTGTGGTCGCCGGGCCGCATGGTGCCGCGCAGCGTCTGGGATTAAAACGCACCACCTTGCTGTCGCGCATGAAAAAATTAGGCATTGCAGCGCACTGACCCTCTTTGAATGGCATAAATAACAAAGCCCTGAGACAGATTCAGGGCTTTTTTATTTCTGCAAAAAACCTCAGTCACTTATTTATCTGTTACGCGAAAGACGTCACCGTGGCTGAACGACCAGTCTTCCGGCTGGGTGAAATTCACCACTACCATGATATCCGCCGGATCGATGGCGATCTCCGTGTGCAATCTTTCATTCAAATAACGATACAGAGCGGCTTTCTGTTCGATATTTCGGGGCTTCCCGGCTGTGATGTGGAACAGCAGAAAATCGTCTGAACGACGGCTGTCCGGGCCTGCCAGATACGTCGGGTTGATTATCCGCTGGCCGTGGCTTGCCGGTTCAAACAGCTGGAAACAGTCGTCTTTGGGAACGGAAAACGTAGTGACCAGCGCGTCCTGCAAAACAGTAGAAATCATGTTTTTCCAGCCTTCAAGGCGGTGTTCAGGAATTGAAATTCGGGTAAACGGCATGATGATTTTCCTCTGTTATTGCGGGTCGAGCGCTGCGAAACGGGTCAGTGCGGAAGCGGCGGCGGGCCATCCGGCATAAAACGCCAGATGCGTGATCACTTCGCTCAGTTCGCTGTGCGTCACTCCATTTTTAACCGCCAGATCCAGATGAAACGGCAGCTGTTCGCTGCGGTTCAGCGCAATCAGTGCGGCGACGGTAATCAGGCTGCGGTCGCGTGCAGGCAGCTCGCTTCGTTGCCACAGGTCACCAAATAAAACCTGTTCAGTCACCTGCGCGAGTTTTGGCGTCAGGCGCGTCATAGCTTCAGGCGGCAGCATAGGGGAGGGGGTCTTGATGCTCATGTCAGGTTCCTTTTCGCGGGTGTGAAAATGAGCATAAGGCGTTATGATTATCCTTAATATCGAAAATATCAGCAGCATTAATCCATAAAAACGGGATGATTAAACGTGGCTAAACGACCGGTAACTTTTGATGCAGAAGCGCTGCGCAGTTTTGTCACCGGCATCGAACTGGGAAGTTTTGTGCTGGCGGCTGATCGCCTCGGGCGCTCGACGTCGGCGGTCAGCGCACAGCTGAAAAAGCTGGAACAGCAGGCAGGTACGGAGCTGGAGCAAAAAGCCGGAAGGCATCTGATTCTGACTGCGCAGGGCGAAGTTATGCTCAGTTATGCGCGACGGATTTTGAGTCTCAACGATGAAGCCAGCGCGGCGTTATCAACCAGCACGCTGAGTGGCAGCATTAATCTCGGTATGCAGGAAGATTTCGGCGAGGCGCTGTTACCGGCCATTCTCGGCACGTTTACCCGTGCACATCCGCAGGTGCAGTTATCCGCCAGCATCACGCGCAATCAGCAATTGCTCGACGGGATCCGGCATAACGAATTCGATCTGGCGGTGTGCTGGCAGGCGGATGATATTCCGCTTTTCCCGACCAGCCGGGCGCTGGGCCGCATTCCGCTGCGCTGGATTGGGCCGCAGAATTTCTCACTGGCGCATTATCTGGAAACCGGCGAACCACTGCCTTTAATGGTTTTTGAAGCGCCGTGTCTGATGCGAAGTGCCGCAACGGCGGCGCTGGATAAAGCGGGGATCCCGTGGCGGATTGCTTTCACCAGCCGCAGCCTGGGCGGGATTTGGGCGGCGCTGTCCGCCGGTTTGGGGATTACTTTACGGACGGACTTTGGCAGACCGGCAGCCCTGAAGGTTCTGGAGGATTTACCCGCGCCGGGCGAAATCGGTATTACTCTTCATCAGAGCCAGATGCAGCCGGGCGAACCGGCGACGTATCTGACTGATGCCATCACCGGTTTTTTCGCCACCGGGCAGTAACGGGTTTTACTTTCTGGCGGGCTGGCTGCGGTAGTGTTCAAGTCGTTCGCGAAAGTATGCACGCAGATGCTCCGGCTGTTCCATCTCAACGGCTTCCGCGTTGACGGGAAGGTTATTGCGCTCGCGTACGGCGACGGTTCCGGCCGCCAGCCCGGCGCTCACTTTTTCCATTTCTTCCTGGGTAAGACCTGCGAGATTATTATTCATAGCGTCTCCTTTTGACTGAACGCAGTTTAGCACTGTAGGCGGGCAAAAGGCGGTGGTGCGCGTCGTATTGAAATCCAATTTCACAATCAGTTTACAAAACAGTCAAAATCAGACCATTATTTAGGCTTCGAATTTCTGAAACGGAGCCTGACGATGACGCGAATGACAGCCAAAGATTTTCCGCCAGAACTGCTCGAATACTTTGATTTTTATGTTCATGGCAAAATGACAAAACGCGAGTTTCTCGATCTCTCGGCAAAATTTGTGGCGGGTGGCCTGTCGCTGGCGGCGCTCTCCACGCTGATGACGCCCAACTATGCCTACGCTGAACAGGTGCAATTTACCGACCCCGATATTGTGGCGGAATACATTCAGTATCCGTCGCCGCAAGGGCACGGTAGCGTAAAAGCCTATCTTGTGCGTCCGGCCAAAGCCACGGGGAAAGTGCCGGGCGTGGTCGTGGTGCATGAAAACCGGGGCCTTAATCCGTATATCGAAGACGTCGCGCGCCGCGTGGCGAAAGCCGGATTTGTGGCGCTGGCACCGGACGGCCTGAGTTCTGTCGGCGGTTATCCGGGGAACGATGAGAAAGGCCGCGAGCTTCAGCAGAAAGTGGATCCGGCCAGGCTGATGAATGACTTTTTTGCCGCCGTGGAGTTTCTGATGCACCACGAAACGGGGACCGGAAAAGTGGGCATTACCGGTTTCTGTTATGGCGGCGGCGTGGCGAATGCGGCTGCGGTGGCATACCCGGAACTGGCGGCGGCGGTGCCATTTTACGGACGTCAGCCAAAAGCCGAAGACGTGCCGCGCATCAAAGCACCGTTATTGCTGCACTACGCCGAACTGGATAAGCCGATTACCGACGGCTGGCCCGCTTATGAGGCTGCGCTCAAGGCGAATGATAAAGTGTATCAAGGGTATGTATATCCCGGCGTAAACCACGGATTCCACAACGATTCGACGCCGCGCTATGACAAAGCGGCAGCCGATCTGGCGTGGGATCGCACCATCGCCTGGTTTAAAAAGTACCTCGACCCGCAAACTGAAACGGCATAAATGAAAAGAGCAGGATCGAATCCTGCTCTTTTTGCATTCTGACTCAATCCGGTATGGATCAGGATTTCAGTTTGTCATCAAAATCTGACGCGTCATGGCGTTCTGCCAGTTGCTGATCCGGCTCGCCCCAGGTGCGGTTAACAATACGGCCGCGTTTGACCGCCGGACGATCCGCCACTTCCGCCGCCCAGCGCTGGAAGTTTTTGTAGGACTGGATATCCAGGAACTCGGCGGAATCGTACAGACCGCCCTGCGCGAGGCTGCCGTACCAGGTGAAAATGGCGATATCGGCAATCGTGTATTCTTCACCGGCAATAAAGCGGTGACCGGCTAACTGTCTGTCCAGCACGTCGAGCTGACGCTTGGCTTCCATCGTGAAACGGTTGATTGCGTATTCGATTTTGACCGGCGCGTAGTGATAAAAGTGCCCGAAACCGCCGCCAAGATACGGCGCGGAGCCTTGCAGCCAGAACAGCCAGTTCAGGGTTTCAGTGCGTCCCGCGAGGTCTTTCGGCAGGAATTGACCGAATTTTTCCGCCAGATACAGCAGGATATTGCCGGATTCAAACACGCGGATTGGCGGTTTGGCCGAATTGTCCAGCAGTGCAGGGATCTTCGAATTCGGGTTCACATCAACAAAGCCGCTGGAGAACTGATCGCCTTCGTTAATGCGGATCAAATGTGCGTCGTACTCTGCACCGCTTTCGCCCAGCGCCAGCAACTCTTCCAGAAGGATCGTCACTTTCTGGCCGTTCGGTGTACCCAGAGAATAAAGTTGCAACGGATGTTTGCCGACCGGCAAGGTTTTCTCGTGAGTCGGGCCTGCGATCGGGCGGTTGATGTTTGAGAACTTGCTGACTTCGTCTTTATTCCAGGTCCAGACTTTTGGTGGCTGATACTGTTCTGACATGACATTCTCCGCAGCGTTTTTTTGAGGTTAAGACTCAAAAGTTTAGCAGGAGATAATCAACGATGACGCTGAGAATGTGCCCTGACGAAATCAGGGCACGAAGAGGATTTAATCCTGCATTAAGGCACTGCGTCCGCCATCCATAACGATGGTGGTGCCGGCAATAAAACCGGCGACCGGACTGGCCAGATACAGACAAAGTTCGCCCACTTCTTCTGATGTTCCGATGCGTCCGACCGGGTGTTTACGGATGGTGTCCTGACGCGACTTTTCGCCGTCTTCGTGCGAGTCAAACCACACCTGGTTTCCGGCGGTATCGATAAAACCGGGGGCAATGCCGACGGTTCGGATGGGCGGGCCCCATTCGATGGTCAGGCTTTGTACCAGCGAGAGCAGGGCGCGTTTGGTGATGTTGTACGGTGCGCAGCCCGGCATAGTGGAAAAGGCGTGGTTGGAGGTCATCACCAGAATGACGCCTTTGGATTTTTCCAGCATCTCACGGCAGCATTTGGCAATGTACCAGTGCGAGCGCAGATTCAGATCGAGGTTGTGATGCCAGTCTTCCAGTTCGCAATCAATGCCTTTGAATACGTTTTTGCCGGCATTGGATACCAGTACGTCAAGGCGTCCAAAGCGGGATTCGACGTCACTGATAAACCCGGCGATGCTTTCGGTTTGGGTGATATCCACAGAAAAATAGAAGAATTTGTCGGGATATTGCGCCAGCAGTTCCTGCGCGTGAGGTGCATTTTCCGGGGATGAAAACGCACAACCGATCACAATATCGCCATGATTCAAAAATGTCTGCGCGATAGCGTGGCCGATCCCCTGGCTGGCGCCGGTAACAATAACGACACGGGGAGAGTGGTCAGAAGTAGTCATAATTTATCCCTGAATTAAAGCGCGAAAGTGGTGATGAACGTGTCGATCATCTGATGGTCTTCGGCGGTCAGCGTCCAGCCCGGATGGCGGCAGTAATCTGTCTCGATGATCCCGCGTTTGTGCAAAATGGTTTTCTCCACCTGAATAATATATTCACAATGGGTCATCCAGCGGCGGATCCACGGCAACAGCTTCCCGTGCAGTTCCTGGGCTTCATGCTGTTTTTCCGCCTGCCAGAGCCGGTAAATCTGCACGTAGACTTCGCTAAATGAGCAGCCGGGCATGACGCCTTTTCCGCCCGCTGCCAGCATTTCCAGCATATACAGACCGGCGTAGCCGTTGAGAACACTGGCCTGTGGCGCACGTTTTAGAAATTCACGGGTGTAATCCACCGGCGGATTGCATTCGATTTTAAAGACCGCATGCGGATAACGGGCCGCCACCTCGCTCAGTTGTTCAGGCGTGATGGCCAGACCCGTTTCCCCCGGCGCGTATTGCACCATCACCGGAATATCGACGGCTTCCAGCACCGAGAAAATGTGGTGCGAAATCGCGTCGGCGTCGGGTTGCAAAAAGAACGGCGGCAGCAGCATCAGGGCATCAGCGCCACGTTTCTGATAATCCCGCGCGCGTTTCACCGCCACTTCGGTGCTGTGGTCGGTCACAGACATCGCGCGAAAAATGCCGCTGCCTTTCAGGTCTGAGAGAAAACAATCGGCCAGCAACAGCCGCTCGCTGTCGTCGAGTTTTGGGAATTCGCTGGCGATACCAAATAGCGTCAGTCCCTGAATGCCGGTAGCCGCCAGGTGTTCCAGCAAGCGGCTGAAACTGGTGTAATCCGGCTCGCCCTGTGCCGTGAAGGGCAGGGCGGCAATCGGGTTAACGCCGCAAATATCAGAAGATGTGTACATGATTACTCCTCGTCGCGGTCAGCTAACACCGCACCTTGCGCCGCAGGCAGCGCCCAGCGGCGGTATAAACGCAGGAATCCCCGTGGCACCTGTTTTTCAACCGGCACCCAATGCTTACGGCGTTCGGCCAGAATGTCCGCGCTGACGTTGAGCGTCAGTTCGCGGGTGGGAATATTGATGGTGATGATGTCGCCGTTTTCGACCAGCGCCAGATCGCCGCCGTCGCTGGCTTCTGGCGAAATATGCCCGACGAATAAGCCGCGGTTGGAACCGGAAAAACGTCCGTCAGTGATCAGCGCGCAGCTGTCAGACAACCCCATACCTTCCAGACATTTCATCGGCTTGTACATTTCCGGCATGCCTGGTCCGCCTTTCGGCCCTTCATAACGCAGCACCAGCGTGCTGCCTGGTGCAATTTCGCCGGAAAGAATGGCATCTACGGATTCCTGTTCGCTGTTAAATACCACCGCCGGACCGCTGAAAATCATCAGGTTTTCCGGTACGGCAGCCGGTTTCACCACACAACCGAGCGGCGAAATATTGCCATGCAGAACGGCCACTCCCGCTTCGTTACGCACGGGAATAGCCAGCGTGTGGATCACTTCCGGGCGACGGGTTTTTGGTGCTTCTGCCAGCCATTCGGCTTTGGTTTTGCCGCTGACCGTCAGGGCGCTGAGATCCATCAGCGAACTGATTTCTTTTTCTACCGCAGGCACGCCACCGGCTTCCCAAAAATCAATCATGTCGTATTCAGAAGCCGGATAGAGGGCGGCCACCAGAGGGACATGATGGCTGAGTTTGTCGAACTCCAGCAGCGGCAGATGGCCATATTCCGCTTCGTAGTGAATGGCCTGTAAATGCAGAATGGCGTTGGTGGAACCCCCGGTCGCCAGCAGATAAATCATGGCGTTACGGATGGATTCCGGTGTGATTATCTGGCGCGCGTTCACTCCGCGTATCACCAGATCTACAGCCTTCTGACCGGTGGCATAAGCACATTCGCGGCGTTCTTTCGAAATGGCCGGTAACGTACTGCTGCCCGGTAAACTCATGCCCAGCACTTCGGCAATACAGCACATGGTGTTGGCCGTACCGTACATGGTACAGGAGCCCGGACCCGGCTCGGCGATGTCTTCGATGTGACGGAATTCCGCTTCATCAATTTCACCGCGTCGTTTCCAGCCAATGGCTTCCGTCACGATGTTGCCGTCCCAGTCTTTGCCTTTATAGTGCGCCGGATACATCGGGCCGCCATTGACCATAATGGCCGGAATATCCAGACGCGCCGCCGCCATCAGCATGGCCGGGACAATTTTGTCGCAGGAGCCGAGCAGCACCATACCGTCGAAACGGTGGGCGCGCATCATGACCTCAATAGAACTGGTGATCACTTCGCGGGCAGCCAGGATATAGCGCATCCCCAGATGGCCTTCGGCGATGCCGTCGCACGGCGCGATAGTGCCGAATACCATGCCGACGCCACCGGCTTCGTCGATTCCTTTCAGGACTTCCGCGGTCAGTTCATTAAGATTGACATGCCCTGCGGTGGCGTTGGTGTAACTGTTCACGACGGCTATCACCGGACGGCGCAACTGTTCGTCGGTATGTCCCATGGATTTGTACAGCGCACGTTTCAGCGCGCCGTCATCTCCGCTCAGTACCGGATTGAAGTGCCCGTCACCGCCTCCACATCCGTTACCACATCCGTTGCCACATCCACTCATAAGCTGCCTCGTTTTAATGATGGTTCTGCGTCGCGTTCCGCCGTTTTTTCAGGGCTGCGACGAGGGTTAACCAGTCTTGCTGGTAATAAAAATATCAGGGGGGCGCACAGCAGCAGGAACGCGGCCAGGATATACAGGCCGGTATTGGTGCTGCCGGTGTTGTCTTTCAGCCAGCCAAGAACGGTCGGGCCAAAGAATCCGGCCAGATTGCCGACCGAGTTGACCAACGCTATCCCGGCCGCAGCGGCCGTCCCCGACAGCAACGTGCCGGGCAGGCTGATATAAGTCGGGATCAGGGCCAGCGTTCCGGACATCGCCAGGCAAATCCAGGTCATCATCCACACCGTGGAGCCGCTGCACCAGGCGCTCAGGCTCAGACCCACCGCACCGATAATGGCCGGGATGGCGATGTGCCAGCGGCGTTCGCAGCGTAAATCGGAATGTCGGCTGTTCCACACCATAAACAGTGCGCCGAAAACATAGGGCAGGGCAGCCAGCAGGCCGATGTGAAAATCATCGGTGACGCCGGAAGTTTTGATAATCGACGGCAGCCAGAAATTAATGCCGTAATAACCGATGTTGAAGCTGAAGAAGATCAGCGCCAGCAGCCAGACATAGCCGTTCTTAAACATCAGTTTCAGGCTTTGCGGCGGCTTACCGGCATTGGCGTCCAGACTGCGCTGACGGTCGGTTTCCAGATCGGCTGCCACAATCTTTTTTTCTTCGTCTGTCAGCCAGCGGGCTGATTTAACGTCATTATCGAGAAATTTCAGGACTACAAACGCCAGCAGGAAAGAGGGAATGGCTTCGACCAGAAACAGCCATTGCCAGTTGTGCAGGCCATCGACGCCTTCAAAAGCTTTGAGGATATAGCCGGAGAGCGGGCTGCCCACAATGGTGGAAAGCGGGGTGACCAGAATGAATAACCCCAGCGTGCGCGCCGAACGCCATGACGGGAACCACAGTGTCAGATAGAACACGATGCCGGGGAAAAAACCGGCTTCGGCCACGCCGAGCAGAAAACGCAGCACGTAAAACTGAGTGGGTGTTTTTACGAAGCTCATCGCTGCGGATAAGACGGCCCAGCTGATCATGATGCGCGCAATCCAGAAACGCGGGCCGAAACGCTGCATCATCAGGTTGCTCGGCAGTTCAAACAGGAAATAGCCGATGAAGAAGATCCCGGCACCGAGGCCGTAAACCGTATCGCTGAAATTCAGCGCATCCTGCATGTGCAGTTTGGCAAACCCGATGTTGACACGATCCAGATAAGCAAAGAAATAACACAGGATCAAAAAGGGGATCAGGCGTCGGGTAATCTTGCTATAGACCGCACTGACCTTACTCTCAGATTTTAAAGATGCCATTTGTCTGACCTCTTAATATCCCCTCCGGGTGGAGGGGAAAGGGTTAATCAGCGTGAGCTGCCAATGCTTCTCAGCGGCAGACCGGCCATCAGGTTTTTCTCGATGTTTTCAAGCGAGATGTTTTTAGTTTCAGGTACAAAAATCAGGGTCAGGACGATGCAGACGACGTTAAGTGCGGCGTATAGCCAGAACGTGCCCGCGCTGCCGACGGTGTCGATGAGCGTCAGGAATGTCGCGCCGATGATCATGTTGGCAATCCAGTTCGCCATCGTGGAGCAGGTGACGCCAAAATCGCGGCCTGCCAGTGGCTGGATTTCAGAGCACAACACCCAGATCAGCGGCCCGGCGCTCATGGCAAATCCGACGATGAAAATCAGCAGCAGCGTGACGGCCACGTATTGTTGGGTCAGGCTGGTGATGCCGGTGAAGAACATCCAGCCCATCAGCGTCATACAAATTGCCATTACGCTGAAACCCAGTTTAAGAATCGGTTTACGTCCCCAGCGATCGACCAGACCGATGGCGATAAAGGTCGCCAGCACGTTGGTTAATCCGGCAATCACCGTTCCCCACATTTGTTGCTGCGTGGAAGCGAAACCGGCAATCGCGAAGATTTTCGGGGCGTAATACATGATGACGGTCATGCCGGTGAACTGCTGCATGAACTGCAACAGCACGCCGAGACAGGTGGTGCGGCGAAAATTGCTGTTAGCGCGGAATAAGTGCCAGCCGCGCTGTTTCATCTGCACGCTCTGGCGGATGGCTTCCAGTTCGATGTGCGCTTCGGATTTTGTTGAGCGCAGCAACAGCAACACTTTTTCCGCCAGCTCACTTTTGTTTTTCATCATCAGCCAGCGCGGGCTTTCGGGCAGCGTTAAAACACCGGCAAACAGAATCAGTGCGGGGAACGTAATAATGCCCAGCATCCAGCGCCAGTTGCCGCTGCTACTGAACGCAGTATCAGACAGAAATGCCGCCAGGATCCCGATGGTGATCATCAGCTGATACAGGGAAATCATGCTGCCACGGATGTGTTCGGGCGCGATTTCGGAGAGATAAAGCGGTGCCACAAATGAGGCCACGCCGACCGCTGCGCCCAGCAGGAAACGCGAGACGATAAGGATCTGCAAATCAGGCGCAAAGGCACAGCCGATGGAGCCTGCAACAAAAAGTGCTGCGCCAATCAGAAGCGTTTTTTTACGTCCGATGCGAGAGCACAGTGGCCCGCTGCATAGCGCACCGAGCGCCGCGCCGAGCATCATCACGCTGACCACCATTTCCTGCTGATGGCTGCTCAGGCCGAATTCCTGCGCCAGAAACGGTAACGCGCCCGCAATCACGCCCATATCCAGCCCGAACAGCAGGCCCGCCAGCGCGGCCAATAAACAGACCAGCAGGGTCTGCCGGTTGGTGTGCGGCACCGCCCGGGGAATGATATTCGTCGTCATAAGTCACCTTTGAGATTATTTTGATTTTATGGGGTTTTACAGGGTGAACAGGGAGGCCCGCTGTCCTGTGTAGGGCGTTTCGTAGCGCAGCAAAGCGCCGTCCGTGGCGGACGGCATTCTGAGCCCATCGCGCGCCGAAGTGATGTACAAATCCTGAAAATTCCTGCCGCCGAAAGCGCAGCTCGATGGCTGCATGACGGGCAAAGGCAACGTCGTGAGAAATTGCGGGGCATAATCATTAAGCTGATAAGCCGCCAGACAAGCCCCGCCCCAGCGGGCATTAAGCAACAGGCCTGTATTGGTTACGGCAGAACCGTCGGCAAAAACATCGTCCGGCAGCGGCCAGGTGCGCAGCGTCGGATGTGTGATAAGGCTGGCCGGGCTTTGGTAAAAGCAGTGCGCAAAAGTATCGATAAACCAGGCGTGGCCGCCGTGCCATACCAGCGTGTTAGGCACATGCTGATCGCCGAGCATTTTCACCGGCTGCGCGTCGCCAGTGGCGAAGCGATACCAGCTGCCGAGGGCGTTTGTGGCGGTGGCGTCCATTGTGCTGAACCACACGGAACCGTCCGGCGCGACGGCCGCTTCGTTCGGGCGCGTGGCGGCGGTTTCCGGCCAGCCGCACAGCGGATAACGGGTCATGCTGTGATAGTCATACAGCAGGATGCCTTCGCCGGTGACGAGCAAAAAATGCTCCGGTCGGTCGGTCAGTAATACCGCGCTGCACACAGAAGGTAAGGTGTGGATTTCAAAACGATCGTCCTGCTCCGGCCAGTAACGCAGTAACCGCCGCTGCACAATATCGACCCAAATCAGCGACTGTGAGCTGAAACACCAGACCGGCGTCTCGCCCAGCTCGGCACGGTAATCACCGATAACTGATAAATTTTTCAGCGCAGAGCTTTTCGGCAGAGGATTTTTCATTTTTGCGCTGCCAGCTGCCATGTCGCCTGATACGCCAGCGCCCGTTCGCGAAGGGCAGACAGTGTAATGCCCGGCTGATACAGCCCGCCGCCCAGACCAAATCCGTTTGCGCCCGCTTGCAGATAGGCGCGCATTTGCCCGGCATCGGCATTCACGCCGCCAACCGGCAGGCAAACCACTTCCGCCGGTAAAACCGCACGCATTGCCCTGGTGACGGCAGGTGTCATTAACTCGGCAGGGAAAAATTTCAGCGCGCTGGCACCCGACCGCAGCGCCGTAAAAGCTTCACCCGGCGTGGCGATGCCCGGCAAACTCAGCAGCCCGAGTTCAAGAGTGGCGCGGATCACCGACGGCTCCATGTTCGGGGAGATAATCAGCTGTCCGCCAGCCTCTGCGACCTGATGCACCTGATGTTCTGTCAGCACGGTTCCTGCGCCGACATAACCTTTGTCGCCGACACTGTTCGCCATGATGGTGATGGATTCCAGCGGACGCGGGCTGTTGAGCGGCACTTCCAGATAGGTAAAGCCGCATTCGAGCAGCGTTTGCGCCACGCCCTGCGCTTCCTCCGGCGTGATGCCGCGCAAAATAGCAATCAGCGGCAACGTGCATTCCTGCCAGCGGCGGGAAAAATTCAGGTAATTCATGACGACTCTCCGTGAAGACACTGATAAATCTGCGTCATGCCCTGAATGAAGCACGCATTGCCGTCGGCAGAAGTGAGGGTGATCCCGAGCTGTTTTGCGGCGCGGGTATAGCGTTCCGTTAAGGCGGGCGAACCGACGATCCACGCTTCTTTGCCCGCAACGGCATATAATTCCGCGCCAATCAGTAAACCGGAAAGATAGCTGGCGACCTGCGCGGGAGTGAGTTCGCCGTTCAGCCGCAAAGTGCGGGCTGAAAACAGCGCATTGCTCAGGTGTGGCGCGTGCAGTGCGTTGGTGACGCCAAGAGCAAAAGCCCGGGGATCTTCTGGCGATTCCGGTACATCACGCCCCAGCAATGAATGGCTGAGCATTACCGAATAAATCTCACCGGTCATGAATGTGCTGAACCGCAGGATCTCACCGTTATGCAGTTCGGCGTGTTTGCTGTGCGTGTCGGGCAGGATCACGTACTGGCTGTTTTGCGGATCGGGATGCAGTGCCGCCAGCCCGAGCAGCTGAATTTCTTCGCCGCGCATGACGTCCGGTAAACCGAATTCATTCTTCCCGCTGACACCCGCGACAATCTGGCACGGGCTTCCCCACGGTGTTTTCAGCGAGGCGGTACATTGCGCCAGCTGCCGCGAACTGGCGGGCAGCGCGACATACGGCACTTCCTGCCAGCCCTGCTGCGAGCCGACCATGCCCGCCATCAGCAGAGGCAGTTGTGGATGCAGCGCCAGCCAGCGGGCAATCAGCGGTTTAAGCGCAGCGGCAAACTGGCGGTCGGGCACATGCAGCAAGCCGCACTGCGCGCTGACAGTGTCGAGGCATTGATGTTCTTTCATCAGGAACGCCCGAAAATTCGAGGTTCCCCAGTCGATGGCAATCCAGTAATTTTTCATTCTTGAGTTACAACCAGTAAAATCTTGTATGACAAGAATGATGAGGAAAAAATAACCTTATAACTGTGATGGAGATCGAAAGTTAGCTAACGGGGATAAAAAAGATCGTTAAAAGAAGTGCTGATACTTTTCGGGGATTTCGCGCCAGATGTGTTTGTGGGCGGCGCTCAATAGGATGTGGCGCATACATTTGCGTGCGGAATCAGCTTGTTTAAGGCGGATCGCTTCCAGTAAGTCGCGGTGCTGCTGTACGGCTTCCTGCGTGAGTTGCAGGTCAGCTTCGAGGGTTTGCTTGAAAGACAGAAGCATTGCTGCCGACAGCGCGTTACCGACTGACGCCAGAAAAGGGTTATGGCACGACTGCAAAACGGCGGTGTGAAATGCCAGATCGCCTTGTTCGAATTCTGCGGCAGAATTGTTTTTCTGGCCGGACTGCATGGTCGCAAGCGCATCTTCAATCGCGGCGAGATCATGACCGGTAGCATTGAGCGCCGCCATGGCCGCGACGTCTGGCTCAAAAATCAGGCGCGTGAGCATCAGTTGTTCTACCAGTTCCGATTCGATACCGACATCTTCGAGCCACGACAACACTTCTGCATCCAGAAAACTCCACTGCTCGCGCGGCGTAACGATACTGCGTCTCTTGGCCTGGATCAGTAACATGCCTTTCGCCCCGAGCACCTGAAGCGCATTTCGTACCGACGTACGCGATGCCTCATACTGCTGCGCCAGCTCGTTTTCCCCCGGGATCGGTAACCCGACAGCCAGTTCGCCGCGAATAATGCGCAGCGCCAGATCACGGGTAATGGATTCAGAAACGGAAGAAGTGAGTTTGTTCATCGGAGTCTCAGCAGTGAGTTTCAGGGGAGGGCTGGCGCGATAATCGTAACATCTTACTGAATTTCCTCCACCATCCAGTCGTGAAATGCCTTCACTTCCGGGCGTTGTAAGGATTTTGCAGACCTGACGAGATAATAAGACCAGGTGATTGGCAGCGTCATTTGCGGGAATAACTGTACCAGCCGGTGAATATCTAAATCCTGCTGCACCAGCGCTTTGCGTACCAGCGTGATGCCCTGACCACTGAGCACGGCCTGGATCACCGCGGCGGTGGAATTGATATGCTGATGAGACTGACGCACGCCGTCCAGCCCGCATTTTTTCAGTACGCTTTCCCACAGCGGGAAATTCGCGCCGGAGTGCGGCGTGTCGTCGTGGATAAGCTTTTGTTCATAAAGCCAGTTGTGGCTGATGTTCTTATCTGCGGGCAGCAGAGACGGGCTGCACACCATCACCACTTCTTCATCCATCAGCCAGGTAGCGTGTAAACCTGACCAGTTTCCCGGCCCGCAGCGGATACCAATATCGGCTTCACCGTGCGCAAGATCGGTGAGCCGGTCTGCGACGTCCAGACGGATATCAATATTCTGATGGCGTTCTGAAAAACGATTAAGCCGCGGCATCAGCCAGTTCATCACCAGCACCTGCGAGGCGGTGACCACCACCACTGAGCGCGCACTGCGCCCGCGAAGTTTTGTCAGGCCGCTTTCCAGTTTATCCAGCCCGAGCGAGATGTCATCGAGCGCATCATGCACATCGCTGAGCAGCGTGAGGCGTTCACTGCCGGAGCGGCTGCGCGTAAGCAGCGGATGTCCGACCCATTCTTCCAGCGCCCGCACCAGCTGGCCGACCGCAGCGGGTGTTACGCCCAGCTCATTCGCCGCGCCGGTAAAACTGCCGTGTCGCGCGGTGGCTTCAAAAGCCTGCAACCATTTCAGTCTGTTGAGGGTTCGCATGATGTTCTCATCGTCGGGGAAATTTTTTGCAAAGTACCAGCGCACAGTAATGAGATAGTTTTTCTTTGTCGATGACTTATTTCTTATGCGTCGCTGGCGGTGCGCATGGCTGGCATGATGACCTCATCAGCCGGATCGAGGAACTGCTCCGGTTACACAGACAAAGAAAATATTGCGGAGATAAAAATGATGAGCAACACATTCAGCGGTAAAAAATTACTGGTTGTTGGTGGTACAAGTGGCATGGGGCTGGAAACCGCGCGTCTGATGCTGGAGCAGGGCGGCAGTGTGGTGCTGGTCGGTAACCGTCAGGAAAAAGCCGACGCCGCGCAGCGTGAGCTTTCCGCACTCGGTCCGGTTTTCGTGCTGGTGGGGGATCTGATGACGGAGCAGGGCATGAATCACATCCGTTACGCGATTAACGCGGAGCATCAGGATATCAGTCTGCTGGTGAATGCCGCGGGTGTGTTTTTCCCGAAACCTTTTGCGGAGCATGAAGAAGCCGATTACGACATGTATATGAACATTAACCGCGCGACGTTTTTTATCACCCGTGATGTGGTGAAAAATATGCTGGCAGCCGGAACGCGCGGTTCGGTGGTGAATATCGGGTCGATGTGGGCGCAGCAGGCCATCGGTGCCACGCCTTTTTCCGCCTATTCAATGGCTAAAGCCGGGCTGCATGCACTGACCAAAAACATGGCGATTGAGCTGGGCGGTCACGGCATCCGTGTCTCCGGCGGTGGTGCAGACGCCAATTTATGAGGGTTTTATCGCGAAAGATGAAGTGGAAGGTGTGATGAACAGCTTCAACAGTTTCCACCCGATTGGCCGCGTCGGTAAGCCGCGTGATATCGCTGAAACCGTCGCGTTTCTGCTGAGCGAAAAAGCGGGCTGGGTCACCGGCGCAATCTGGGATATTGACGGCGGTGTGATGGCCGGTCGCAACTGATCATCATCGTCTGATTATAAACCGGAAGGCTGCGGATATAACCCTTTGCGCTTCCATTTCACATCCGCAACTGATTGTCCGGTGTGGATTTTGCCCTGCAACAGCAGGTTAAATTTCGCGCCTGATGGCCGCGTCAGGCGGCTTTGCAGGATGTACACGGCCTCGCTGCCCAGCTCGCGGCAGGGCAGAAGGACGGAGGTGAAATTCATCGGCGAGGTGAGTTTCATGTCATGCTCGAAATCCATGCTCATGACGGAAATGTCTTCCGGCACCTGGATGCCCTGATCCCGCAACGCTTCCACGGTGGCGTGCGCAATCGGCGTGCTGCCGCAGATAATGGCTGACGGCAGGCATTCGCGGTTGCGCTCTTTCAGGTATTTATCGAAGCATTTGCGCGCCTGCTCTTTGCCGTTGCCGTGATTGATCAGCAGATGTGTCGCTTCGTCAAAAATGACGTGATGCTCAAGACAGGCGCGTTTGAAGCCGTCCAGCCTTTGCATCATGGTTTCGCGGCGCAGGTCAGTGAAGAGCAATACCGGCCGGTGGCCTTTCTGGAAAAGGAAATTCGCCGCGCAATAACCGATCGAATAGTGATCCGCTGACACGCAATCAAGGCGCATTTCGCTGTCTTTCGCATTCAGCATCACCACCGGTTTATTCGATTCCGCCGCCAGACGATAAAGCATCACGTCATCAATTCCGATGATAACGACGCCGTCCACGTCGGACAGATTCAGCGCCTGCATAAAAACCGCGATATCAGGGTCATTTACCGACAACGCGCATTTACGGATATGAATATCAAAGCGCGCCACTTCAGCGGTAATTTCCTGAATGGCTTCGTAATAATAGAGATCTTCACGCTGGGAAAATGCCGCAGGCGGCGCGCAAATTAACAGGGTATTCATTAACAAACGGCTGGCGGGAATGTCGCGCAAAATACCCATGGTTCTTGCATGGGTAAATACCTTTTCTTTTGCCCGCGGGCTGACATTCGCTTTACCAGCAAGGACACGGGAAACAGTGCTCGGAGAAAGCCCGGTGAGCTCCGCAATTTGCCTGATTTTTAATTTTCCCGTCATTGTGTGATCAACGCCTCATTAGAGTATGGACTTATTACCACGGTTAACTGGTTGTAATTCTTAAGCTATTCGCAATCATAGCAAAACCATTCTGCCGCACTGCAATTCCTGTCACAAATAGCGGTTGTTGGAAAAAAAAGTCGTTACTACTCTCCTGAATAACAACGTCAGAGAAAAAATATCGTATTTGCCTGCCCTGAATTATTAATAAATTCAGCAAGGTGACGATCGCCCTTAGGTTTTTATCGGGAGTAGGATAATGCTTAAAATAGCCATTATTGGTACGGGTAATATTTCACATAACCATATTCAGGGATATTTGCAGTTTGCCGATCGCTGCCAGGTGGTCGCGCTGGTGGATATTTATCCGGAGAAAGCGGAAGAGAAAAAACGGCATTACGGGCTCACTGACGCGAAGGTTTACGCCAGTCATCAGGATATTCTTAATGATTCGGACATTGACGTTTTTGACGTCTGCACGCCGCCGTATGTGCATGCCGAAATCTCTGTTGACGCGCTGAACGCCGGAAAGCATGTGCTCTGTGAAAAACCGATGGCCGCTTCCTTGCAGGAGTGTGACGCGATGATCCGCGCCGCGCAGGAAAGCGGTAAAACGCTTTCCATCATTGCGCAAAACCGTTTTACCGATGCGTTCTGGCGGCTGAAACAGGTGCTCGATTCCGGCGAGGCGGGAAAAGTTTGCCACGCGCAGGTGGATTCGTTCTGGTGGCGCGGCCATTCCTATTACGATTTGTGGTGGCGCGGAACCTGGGAAAAAGAGGCGGGCGGCTGCACCCTCAATCACGCGGTGCACCATATTGACGCCATTCAGTGGATGCTCGGTTTCCCTTCCGAAGTGGTGTCGATGATCACCAACGCCGCTCACGATAATGCCGAAGTGGAAGACCTTTCGGCGGCGATTTTCAAATATGACACTGGTGCGCTGACGCAGCTGACGGCTTCCGTAGTGCATCACGGTGAAGATCAGAAAATTGTCATTCAGGGCGAAAAAGCCCGGGTTTCTGCACCATGGGATAAATTCGCCAGCATTTCTGCCCCGAACGGTTTTCCGGTGGAAGAGCGTGATACCGCGCGTGAAAACCGCCTCGAGGATGTGTATCAGTCCATTCCCAAACTGACTTATACCCTGCACACCGGCCAGATAGACAACTTCCTCACCGCGCTGGAAACGAAAAGCGCCCCGCTGATCGACGGCGTTCAGGGCAAGCGTTCGCTGGAACTGATTGCCGCGATTTATAAATCGGCCATTACGCGCAGCATTGTGACGCTGCCGCTGGTTCAGACTGATCCTTTCTATCAGACCGGCGGGCTGGTTTCGCTGGCCCCGCACTTTTACGAGAAATCGGCTTCCGTGGAAAACTTCGCCAATGAAGAGGCGATCCCGCTGGGTAAAAACATGGATACAGGAGCGTAAATATGAGCATCAAAGACGGAATGAACTATGCACCTGTCGGGAAACCGCAGCCGGTGGTGAAACCGGGCGAATTCGTGATTGCCGCCGCCGCGCTCGATCACGGGCATATTTACGGCATGTGCAACGGGCTGATTGAAGCCGGTGCCAGCCTGAAATGGGTTTACGATCCGGATCCGGCAAAAGTGGCGAAGTTCGTCAGCCAGTATCCGCAGGTGACGGCCGCTCCATCGCTGAGCGCGATTCTCGATGATAAAGAGGTGCAACTGGTGGCTGGCGCGGGAATTCCGTCGGAACGCTGCGCGCTCGGGCTGAAAGTGATGGACGCCGGAAAGGATTATTTCACCGACAAAGCGCCGCTCACCACGCTGCAACAGCTGGCGGCAGCAAAAGAAAAGGCGGCGAAAACCGGGCGTAAATATGCGGTGTATTACAGCGAACGTCTGCATGTGGAAAGCGCAGTATTTGCCGGGCAACTGGTGCAGGAAGGGGCGATTGGTCGCGTGGTTCAGACGCTCGGTACCGGCCCGCACCGCGAGGGTGAAGGGCGGCCTGACTGGTTTTACGAAAGGGAGAAATTTGGCGGGATCCTGTGCGACATCGGCAGTCATCAGATTGAGCAGTTTCTGTTTTATACCGGCAACGGCAATGCCCGCGTGGTCGCGGCGCAGGCGCTGAATTTCAACCATCCGCAATACCCGAACTTTGAAGATTTTGGCGATACGATGCTGGAAGGTGAAAACGGCGCACGTGGATATTTTCGCTGCGATTGGTTTACGCCGGAAGGGCTCAGCACCTGGGGCGACGGGCGTCTGACGCTGCTGGGCACTGAAGGTTACATTGAGGTGCGCAAATATGTCGATATCACACGTGGCGAACAGGACGTGGTGTACCTGGTGAATAAGGAAGGCGAATTCCGTTATCCGGTTTCCGGACAGGTCGGATTCCCGTTCTTCGGCCAACTGATCCTCGATTGTCTGAACCGCACTGAAAACGCCATGACGCAGGAGCATGCGTTTAAAGCCGCAGAGCTTTGCGTGCGGGCGCAGATGCTGGCGAACGTGACACGCTGAAACGGGAGGCATGATGAATATGATTAATGCCGCCGTCATTGGCTGTGGTGCCATCCATTCCTGTCACGTGGCTGCGATAGAACAGGAACCTGCGAGCACGCTGCGGGCGATTGCAGAAATTGATGTTGAAAAAGGGCGTGCGCTGGCGCAGCGGTATAACTGCGATTTTTATGCCGATTATCATGAAATGCTGCGCGACCCGCAGATTGATGTTGTGCATATTTGTCTGCCGCATCATCTGCATCAGGAAGCCATTCTTGCCGCACTGGCCGCCGGAAAACATGTGTTCACCGAAAAACCGGTGGCACTGAATTCCGGGGAAGTCGCCGCCATCAGGCAGGCCTTGACGGAAACAGACGCCCGGCTGGGTGTCTGTTATCAGAACCGGCTAAACCCGACGAGCCGTGAAATTAAAGCGCTGCTCGAAAGCGGGCAGCTCGGCAAAATGCTCAGTATTAAAGCCGTGCTGACATGGTCGCGCAGCGGCACGTATTACACCGAAAGCCCGTGGCGCGGTCGTTTCGAAACAGAAGGTGGCAGTTTGCTGATCAACCAGGCCATTCATACGCTGGATCTTATGCAGTGGTTTGGCGGCGGCGTGCTGGCGGTGAAAGGCGTGGTGGAGAGCAGTTTTCTCAGCGAACTCACCGAAAATGAAGATACCGCGATGGCCAGTTTTAAACTCGGTAACGGCGCGCGCGGGCTGTTCTATGCGACCAACTGCCACAGCACGGATTCTCCGTTGCTGCTGGAAATTCATTGCGAAAAAGGGCTGTTGCAGCTGCATCACAACACGCTCTGGCTGATTGACGGGGAAAACAAAACGCTGTTAATCAGCGATGAAAATCCGTCGGGCAATGCTAAAAGCTACTGGGGTGACAGCCATCGACAGGCGGTATTTAATTTCTACCTGTCAGTTTGTCATTCAGGGAATACTCTTTATAACCAAAACAAAAACTATACCGATATTTATGACGCCGAAATCTCCCTGAATATTGTCGGGGCTATTTACCGGTCATCTCAGTTGCGGAAATGGATAACGCTTACCGATTAAATAATTTTAATAACAACCCTACACTGACAGGATAATAAAAATGAAACCAACTGAGCGCAGAGTCGGTTATGGCACGGCCATCGGGTATGGCGTGACCGATTTATTTGGTGGCGGCGCTTTTGCCGTTATTGGTACCTGGCTATTATTCTTCTATACCACTTATTGCGGATTATCTGTTTTTGAAGCCGGTTCTATTTTCGCTATTGCCCGCGTTATCGATGCGATATTAAGCCCGATTATGGGCTATATCACCGATAATTTCGGCAACACCTGGCTGGGGAAAAAATTTGGCCGCCGCCGCTTTTTCGTGCTGATCAGCGCTCCTTTGATGTTCCTTTACGCGCTGGTCTGGGTCACAGATATGAGCTACTGGTACTACCTCGGTACCTATCTTTCTATTGAATTGCTGTCCGCGATGGTGCTGGTGCCGTGGGAAACACTGTCGGCGGAAATGACCAACCGGTTCAGCGAACGCACCCGTCTTTCGGGCGTACGCATGATTTGTTCCCAGCTCGGCGGTCTGCTGGCGGTGTCGATTCCGGGCATACTGATGCAGTTCACCGGCAAAGATAATTCCCTGACGTACACCTACACCGGTATCATTTTTGCCTGCATCTTCTGCGTGGCGGTATTCACCACCTGGATGTGTACGTGGGAAGCGAAAGACGTGCGTGAAGAGTTTGAACCGGAGCCGGTCACCGCCGGTGGCGGCAGTTTGTGGCACCATTTTAAAAGCCTGGTATTAGACCTTTTTTCCTCGTTCAGAATACGCATGTTCCGCCAGCATATTATTATCTATATCTTCTCGTTTACCGCACTGGACGTTTTTGGTGCCGTATTCACCTATTATGTGGTTTACGGATTGCATCAAAGTGCTTCGTTGGTTTCAGGGTATTTAAGTGTGGCGGCGCTGGCTTCCGTACCTTCGACGTTTATATTTATGATGTTGCTTGAAAAATTAAATATGTCGCCTTCGGGTGCACTGCGGCTGGCGTACGGCATTATATTCTGCGTACTGGCTTTCCTGTTCTATGTCTATATCACCGAAATGGCGGTTTCCCTGCTGCTGTTCTCCGCGGTCTTTGCCATATTCGGTTTCGCACGCGCCGGTCTTTATTATATTCCGTGGAATATCTACAGCTTTATTCCGGACGTGGATGAAATCGTCACCAAAAAACGCCGCGAAGGGATATTTGCCGGTGTAATGGTATTAACGCGAAAAAGCACGGTCGCGCTGGCGATTATGCTGATTGGTGTGGTGCTGGAAGAAAGCGGTTTCGTTAAAGGCCAGGGTATTCAGCCGGAAAGCGCGCTGCACGCGATTATCGGGCTGATGGTTTTTGCTACCGGCATCCTGCTGGCCGTCAGTTTCTATATGACATTTAAATTTAAGCTGACGCGGGATACGCACAGAACGCTGATCAAAGAAGTCGCGCGCCTGAAACTCGGCGGCGAACTGAATGACTGCACGCCGGAGTGTCAGAAAGTGATCAAGGATCTGACCGGTTACGACTATCAGGAAGTGTGGGGCGGCAGTGCGACGCGCAAAACCGCCGGAGGAAAATTAGCCCCCGCGCCCGGTGACGCGGTCGGGCTCTGAAAGGCGTTATTCCGGCGGCGTCTGGTCGCCGCCGCCTAACGGGCGCTGCATAAATACGGTATCCAGCCAGCGCCCGTGTTTAAAACCGACGGATTTCAGGGTGCCGGTAACACTAAAACCGGCCGCCAGATGAAGGTGAATGGACGCCTGATTCTGGCTGTCGCCGACGTTACCAATCAGCTGGCGATACCCCTGCATTTCCGCCCAGTCCACCGCCCGGCGCAGCAAGGCTTTTCCCGCCCCGCGTTTCTGAAAACCGGGATCAATATAAATAGAATCCTCCAGCGTATGCCGGTAGGCGTAACGCTCGCGATATCGCCCGAGGTAGCAATAGCCTTTCACTTCCCCTTCATGCAGAACCACCAGCCAGAGCAGCCCGGCGTCTTTGATTTTCTTCAGGCGCGCGGCCATTTCATCCACAGAAGGCGGCTCCGTTTCAAAGGACGCGGTGCCGTGTTTAACATGCCAGGCATAAATTTTCTGCATTTCGGGAACGTGCTGTTCGTCCGCTTCAATAATTTCCATTCTTCCGGGCTCTCGTCAGTCAGTTTCCTCCAGCCTACACGTTTCGGAAAGAATCGGGCAGGGGAGTGCTGCGCATTATTTACGGGTTATGCTTTTTTCTTCTTATTGATGCTTTTTTCGTTTTTTAAGCCGCTACCCTGACCCTGCTATAGTCAGCTTCACTTTGGATTAGGGCTTATTTTTTAAGGAAAAACCGTGAAACTGACAATGCCTCATTTTCGGACAGGCGCTTTCATATTACTCGCAGGATTGGTGCTGGCGGGTTGTGATCAAAAGGGCAGCGATGCGAAGCACATCAAGGTCGGTGTGATTAACGGCGCGGAGCAGGATGTCGCCGAAGTCGCCAAAAAAGTCGCGAAAGAGAAATACGGGCTGGATGTCGAGCTGGTCGGGTTCAGCGGTTCATTGTTGCCGAACGACGCCACGCAGCACGGTGAGCTGGATGCCAACGTTTTCCAGCATCGCCCGTTCCTCGATCAGGACAATAAAGCGCATGGCTACAATCTCGTCGCCGTCGGTAATACGTTTGTGTTCCCGATGGCCGGTTATTCGAAAAAAATCAAAACTGTCGGTCAGCTGAAAGACGGCGCGACGGTGGCGATCCCGAACGATCCGACTAATCTGGGCCGCGCGCTTTTGCTGCTGCAAAAAGAGAAACTGATCACTCTGAAAGAGGGTAAAGGTCTGTTGCCGACGGCGCCGGATATCGTTGAGAACCCGCATCATCTGAACATTATGGAGCTAGAAGGCGCGCAGTTACCGCGTGTGCTCGACGACCCGAAAGTCGATGTGGCGATCATCAGCACCACTTACATTCAGCAAACCGGGTTATCGCCGGTGCACGACAGCGTGTTTATCGAAGACAAAAACTCGCCTTACGTGAACCTGCTGGTGACGCGCGAAGACAATAAAGACGCGGAGAACGTGAAGGAGTTTCTGAAATCTTATCAGTCGCCGGAAGTGGCAAAAGCCGCAGAAAAAATCTTCAACGGTGGCGCAGTTCCGGGCTGGTAAAAGGCTCTAAAGGGATGAATAAAATTTGACGCTTTTGCCTGAAAGTCCAACGTCAGGCAAAAGCGTTTCTGTATTTTACAAGATAACGATTTTACGACTTATGCTGTTTCGCAAACTCGTCTTTGGCTTTCTGCAATTGCTGCTGGAAAGCGGTGTTGGTGTGCAACGTGGCGACGACCGCCGAGCCGACAATACGCGCCGCATCGACATCGCTTTGCCAGTGATATCCGCAAATTACGCGGCTCTGGCCTAAATCGAAACCGCGCTGAAGGATTTGATCCTGACGCTGCGGGTTAATTTCCGTCAATACCAGCGCCGTTGCCCAGCCGATGGAGGTGTGACCCGACGGGTAAGATCCATTCTTAGACAGCTTATCCTGCTCGGTCGTGTTGCACGTCGGTACGCCGTAGAACGCGAACGGACGAATGCGCATGTACTTCTCTTTCGCCGAACGGGTCGCAAGATCGCCCGCATCTTCAATCATATTGGTCAGCAGCTTATGCAGCTCCGGTGTGTCTTTTGCCGTAATCGGTGAACCAAACGCCGTGGAGAAGGCATTCGCAACGCCGCCCGCACTCAGGTTGGCATCTTCAGCCGCCTGCTTGCCGCGTTCCGTCGAGCGCAGAAGACGCCCTTGTTCGTACATCGCCTGATCGTTGAGAAACGCAATGCTGCCCACAGCCGGTGGCGGCGGAAGCAGCGCCAGGCTGTTGATTGCCTGGTCGTTTTTCAGATAGTACAAGTCTGGTTTGGTGGTCGCATCATTGCCGGTCAGGGCAAAAGCATTGACAGAGAAAAGTCCCGCGAGACAAAAAGTAGCTACAATTTTCATGAAGGTTTCCTTACGGACATTAGAATTTTCATTACGAACTCATTTTCGTAACATTTGTTAACATGTGTAAGTAAAACAAATTCTTCATCAAAAAAAATGCGCGAGATCTCAAAATTGGGAATTTGTGGGTATGGGGGGATTTTCAGTAAGGCAGGTAAATTCACAGGATTTTGTTGGAGATGCTTGGTGTCCCCTACAGGAATCGAACCTGTAACTAGCCCTTAGGAGGGGCTTGTTATATCCGTTTAACTAAGGAGACACGGACGCCAGTGGAAAGCGCCCGCGTAGTATACCCGTTTTTCTCTCAATAATAAGGCGTTAGCCTGTCGTTTGGTCGTTTCGTCGCCAGTTCTGCGCTTTTATCTCTCTTCACGGTTTCGCCGCTTCCTTCTTCGCGGCTTCCTGTTCTGCCTTTTTAACTTTGGCTTTCTTCTGATTACTCATGTCGTTACGGATTTGTGCGTGGCTGATCAGCGCAAAGATAAAGGTACCGCCCGCGATGTTTCCGGCCAGCGTCGGCAGGGCGAAAGGCCAGATGAAGTCAGTCCACGGGATTGCGCCGGAGAAGACCAGATAGAGGACTTCCACTGAGCCGACCACGATGTGTGTCAGGTCGCCGATCGCCACCATGTAGGTCATCAGCATAATCACCCACAGTTTGGCGGCACCTGCGGAAGGGATCATCCAGACCATGGTGGCAATCAGCCAGCCGGAAACCATGCCGCCGACAAACATCGCGCCAGGGCCTTTTTCCATAATTTCCATGCTGATCTCGTGAAACGCTTTGTCGGTCTCCGGATCAAAAAATGGCACCAGATGAAATGCCAGCGCTGCAAAGCCGCCGCCGATGATATTTCCGATCAGCACCAGCCCCCACAAACGCAGCAAGAGCGCGACGTTTTTGCCGGTCAGTTTTTGCATGACGGGCAATACGGCGGTGACGGTGTTTTCGGTGAACAGCTGCTGGCGCGCCATGATGACGATAATGAACCCGACGGTATAACCGATGTTTTCGATAAAAAACCGTTCGGGCGAATCGGGCAGCCGGGCGTGAAGAATGCCTTTCGCCATCAGCGAAGCACTGATCGAAAGCCCGGCGGCAATCGCTGACCAGAGCAACGCCTGTCCGTCACGTTCCAGCTCTTTCTCGCCTTCCATACGGATAACTTCATGCACGGCGGCCGCTTTGGAGGGCAGATTCTCTTCACCAGTTTCGATTTTCTTGCCCTGCGAATGCTCCTCGCTGTCAACATCGGTGCTGCTCTCATGCTTTTTATCGTCGCTCATCGTTCTCCCCCGAAAAAAAATCAAAGTGATAAAAAAGTACGTCATGCATAAGCATAGGCGAGGCCGGGAATTTATGAGCAGATATACAAATAAGTTACAAATCGTTAACCCATGAACCTTATGGGTCATTTTTGGGGCAATGTCTGCGATATCAGACTTTTCTGGCGGGCGTTTATATGTAATAACGTACCGCTCCCTAAGCTGCGTCGTGCCGGACGCCTGTGATATGATGCGGACTTGTGAAAAATAAGAGACATCTCCATGTTTGAAGCCCTTAACCTGAGCTGCGTTCGCGATGAGCGGACCTTGTTTAGTGGCTTGAGTTTCACGGTTTTACCGGGCGAAATGGTGCAGATTGAAGGCAGGAACGGTGCCGGTAAAACCAGTTTGCTGCGTATTCTGGCCGGGCTGTCCTCTCCGGACGCCGGTGAAGTCCGCTGGCAGGGCGTCAATACCCGCCGTCAGCGCGATGTTTTTCATCAGGAACTTCTGTATCTCGGTCATCAGCCCGGCATAAAGTCAGTGCTTACTGCGTTTGAAAACCTTGCCTTCTATCTGTCTGTCAGCAGTCCGTCTGTTCGCGGTGACGCCGCATCGGAAGCTATTTATCAGGCACTCGAAAATGTCGGCCTGCTGGGTTACGAAGATGTCACGGTCGCGCAGATGTCCGCCGGGCAGCAACGGCGCGTGGCGCTGGCGCGTTTATGGCTGAGCAATGCGCCGCTGTGGATCCTCGATGAACCGCTGACTGCCATTGATAAGCAGGGTGTTGCGACGCTGATTGCGCTGTTCGAACAGCATGCGGAGCAGGGCGGAATGGTGCTGCTGACCACGCATCAGGATTTGCAGGGCGTTAACCGCGACGTGCGGAAAATCCGTCTGACCGGCGCAGAGCTGGCGTGACGCGAAAGGGAAAGAGACGGAATGTTTACTAAGGTTCTGAGCCGCGAACTGAAAATTGCTTTTCGAAAAAGCGCAGAAATTATCAACCCGCTGTGGTTTTTCCTGATTGTTATTACGCTGTTTCCGTTAGGAATTGGCCCGGAGCCAAAACTGCTGGCGCGGATCGCCCCCGGTATTGTCTGGGTTGCAGCGCTGTTATCGTCCCTGCTGGCGCTGGAAAGGTTGTTTCGCGATGACTATCTCGACGGCACGCTTGAGCAACTTTTGTTATTGCCCTCGCCGCTGGCACTCACGGTTCTGGGGAAAGTATGTGCTCACTGGGTGGTGACCGGTTTGCCGTTACTGATCCTGTCTCCGCTGATTGCCCTGTTACTTTCGCTGGATTTTGAGACCTGGAAAGCCGTCGCGCTGACGATTTTACTGGGGACGCCGACGCTGAGTTTTATCGGCGCCATCGGCGTGGCGCTCACCGTCGGGCTGCGCAAGGGTGGTGTGTTGCTGAGTCTGCTGGTTCTGCCGTTGTATATTCCGGTGCTGATTTTTGCCACCGGTGCCATTGATGCCGCGTCGATGTCGATGCCCATTGGCGGGTATCTGGCGATCCTCGGTGCGATGTTAGCGGGCAGTGCGACGCTTACGCCGTTTGCTACCGCAGCCGCATTAAGAGTCAGCGTTCACTAACCGTTTGTGTCTGTAAGTGCGCTGGCGCGGATTTATTTTACGTGCCGTTACAATAGAGAAGAAAAAACGCAACCTTTGACTAACATCACACTTCTCTATAGTGAACAATAGACATGCCAACAATAAGTGCGGGGAATTTCCTTCCGACCGCACAAGAGCCCACCGAGGTTCCACGGCAACCCACACAGTGACATTTTAAAGTGAGCAACGATAACAATGTGGAAATGGTTACATCAACTTGCGCGGCCTGAACGGCTTTACCACGTCTGTGGCCGGTTCATTCCGTGGCTCGGGCTTATCGGTATTGCCTGTCTGGTGATCGGCTGGGTTTGGGGTTTTGGCTATGCGCCGCCCGACTATCAGCAAGGTAACAGCTACCGGATTATGTACATTCACGTCCCGGCGGCGATCTGGTCGATGGGGATTTACAGCGCAATGGCCATTGCGGCATTCATCGGCCTGGTGTGGCAGATGAAAATGTCAGATCTGGCCGTTGCTGCGATGGCGCCGGTCGGTGCCGTTTTCACGTTTATCGCGCTGGTTACCGGCTCGGCCTGGGGCAAACCGATGTGGGGCACCTGGTGGGTCTGGGATGCGCGTCTGACGTCCGAACTTGTGCTGCTGTTCCTCTATCTCGGGGTGATTGCATTATATAACGCCTTTGACGATCGCCGTCTGGCGGGGCGCGCTGCGGGGATTCTGGTGCTGGTCGGCGTGGTCAATATTCCTATCATTCATTACTCCGTTCAGTGGTGGAACACGCTGCATCAGGGTTCCACCAACATGCAGCAAACTATCGACCCGAGTATGCGTTATCCGCTGCGCTGGGCGATTTTCGGTTATCTGTTCTTCTTTATTACTCTCACGCTGATGCGTTTACGCAACCTGATCCTGAATCAGGAGCGCCTGCGTCCGTGGGTGGCTGGCCTGCTGAAAAAGGAGCCTCGCGGATGAGCCCTGCATTCTCAAGCTGGCACGATTTTTTCGCCATGGGCGGATATGCCTTTTATGTCTGGCTGTCGGTGGCGGCAACCCTGATTACCCTGATTGCGCTGGTGGTGCATACCCTCGTGCAGCATCGTCAGATTCTGGACGATGTGAAACGCCGTCAGGCTCGCGAAAAACGCATTAATCAGTCCACGTCTAAAAAACAGCTAGGCGCACAGACGTCACCGCTGGAACCGGACACATCCGGGGAGAAGTTATTGTGAATCCACGTCGTAAGAAGCGCCTGTCGCTGGCGCTGGTGGTGCTGATCGGCCTCGGCCTGAGTATTTCACTGGTGATGTATGCGCTGCGTTCCAACATTGATTTGTTCTATACACCGAGTGAAATCTTGCAGGGCAAAGGCGAAAACCACGAAATGCCGGAAGTCGGCCAGCGCCTGCGCATCGGCGGCATGGTGATGCCCGGTTCGGTAAAACGGGATCCGAAAAGCCTTCAGGTGAGCTTCAAGATTTATGATGCACGCGGCGCGATTGCGGTGACGTACAACGGCATTCTCCCGGACCTGTTCCGTGAAGGACAGGGTGTGGTGGCGCAGGGTGTGATGGAGCCGGGGAATGTCGTGAATGCGATTCAGGTTCTGGCCAAACACGATGAAAAATATGTGCCGCCGGAAGTTGCCGACGCCATGAAAGAAAACCACAAAGGGCCCGCTTCTGCCTACGTGGGTAACGATAAAGGAAATAACCGCTCATGATGCCGGAACTGGGAACATTTGCACTCTGTCTGGCGTTAGGGCTGGCGGTTTTACTGAGTATTTACCCGCAATGGGGCGCGGCGCGACAGGATAACCGGATGATGGCGATGGCGCGTCCGCTGTCGTACGGCATGTTCGCCTGCATCGTGCTGGCGTTTGCGATTCTGGTCCACGCGTTTGTGGTGAATGATTTCACCGTCGCGTATGTCGCTAACAATTCCAATACCCATTTGCCGGTGTATTACCGCGTGGCGGCCACCTGGGGCGCGCACGAAGGATCGCTGCTGTTATGGGTGTTGCTGCTGAGTTGCTGGACGCTGGCCGTTGCGTTGTTCAGCCGTCAGATGCCGCAAGATGCCGTGGCGCGCGTGCTCGCCGTGATGGGCATGATCACCGGTGGTTTCCTGCTGTTTATTCTGCTGACGTCGAATCCGTTTATCCGCTCTTTACCGAATTTCCCGGTGGATGGCAGTGACCTGAATCCGGTGTTGCAGGATATCGGGCTGATTTTCCATCCGCCATTGCTGTACATGGGTTACGTTGGTTTCTCGGTGGCATTCGCGTTTGCGATTGCTTCGCTGATGGCTGGGCGGCTTGATACCGCGTGGGCGCGCTGGTCGCGTCCGTGGACCACGGCGGCGTGGGTGTTTCTGACCATCGGCATCGTGCTCGGTTCTGCGTGGGCATATTACGAATTAGGTTGGGGCGGCTGGTGGTTCTGGGATCCGGTCGAGAACGCCTCATTTATGCCGTGGCTGGCGGGAACCGCGCTTATCCACTCGCTCGCCGTGACTGAAAAACGCGGGACATTCAAAGCCTGGACGGTTCTGCTGGCGATCACCGCGTTCTCGCTGTGTCTGCTCGGGACTTTCCTGGTGCGTTCCGGTGTGCTGGTATCGGTTCACTCGTTCGCCTCAGATCCGGCGCGCGGCATGTTTATCCTCGCGTACTTAGTGATTGTTATCGGCGGCTCCTTGCTGCTGTACGCCTTTAAAGGCAACTCGGTGCGCGCACCGAGCCGTCATGAACTGCATTCGCGCGAAAGTTATCTGCTTGGCAATAATGTTTTGCTGGTCGCCGCCATGCTGGTGGTTTTGCTCGGCACGCTGTTACCGCTGATTCATAAACAGCTCGGGCTGGGCAGCATTTCCATCGGCGAACCGTTCTTTAATACGATGTTTACCTGGCTGATGGCGCCGCTGGCGCTGTTGTTAGGCATCGGTCCGCTGGTGCGCTGGCGTCGTGACGAACCGAGCAAAATGTGGCGTCGTCTGGGCGTTGCGCTGGTGGTGACGCTGATTCTGTCGATTCTTCTGCCGTGGTTGTTGCAGGACAAAATTGTTGGCATGACCGTTGTCGGCCTGCTGATGTCGGTGTGGGTGATTGTGCTGACGCTGATGGAGCTGCATGAACGCGCCACGCACCGTCATTCGTTCTGGCGCGGCCTGACCAAACTTTCCCGCAGCCACTGGGGCATGGTGCTCGGTCATCTGGGCGTGGCAGTCACGGTGATTGGTATTGCGTTCAGCCAGAATTACAGCGTTGAGCGCGATGTGCGCATGAAAGCCGGTGATACCGTGGATATTCATAATTATCACTTTGTCTTTCGTGACGTTCGCGACATTACCGGCCCGAACTATACCGGCGGTGAAGCGAACATCGACGTCACGCAGAACGGCAAAAAAGTCACCACGCTGCACGCGGAAAAACGCTTTTACAGCGTGGCGCGCAGCATGATGACCGAAGCTGCCATCGACGGTAATCTGGCGCGCGACTTGTACGCCGCGCTGGGCGAAGAGCTGGATGACGGCTCGTGGGCGGTGCGCTTGTACTACAAACCGTTTGTCCGCTGGATCTGGCTGGGCGGGCTCTTTATGGCTGCCGGCGGCGTGTTGTGTATTCTCGATCCGCGATACCGCATGAGCAAAAAACTGAAGAAACAAGGCAAGGCGGAGGCTGAAGCATGAACCGTAAACTTCTTTTTATTCCGCTGGTTCTGTTTCTGGCGCTGGCGGCGGCATTTTTAGTCCAGCTGACGCGCAACGCCAACGGCGATGATCCTACGTTGCTGGAATCTGCCCTGATCGGCAAACCGGTGCCGGTATTCAAGCTGGAATCGCTGGCGCAGGCCGGAAAAACTTACGATCAGTCAGTGTTGCGTGACGGCAAACCGATATTGCTGAACGTCTGGGCGACGTGGTGCCCGACCTGCCGCGCCGAACATGATTATCTCAATACCCTGGCGGCGAAAGGCGTACGTGTGGTGGGGCTGAACTACAAAGATGACCGGCAGAAAGCGGTGAACTGGCTGAATACGCTGGGCAATCCGTACATGCTGAGTCTGTACGACGGCGACGGAATGCTGGGGTTAGATCTCGGGGTGTACGGTGCGCCGGAAACTTTCCTGATCGACGGACAGGGCATTATCCGCTATCGCCATGCGGGTGATTTGAATGAGAAAGTCTGGCAGAGCGAAGTGTTGCCGTTGTACAAAAAATACGGTGGCAACGCATGAAAATCTTACGTGCATTGCCTGCGTTAATGCTCGGTGTGGCACTGAGCTTCAGCGCTTTCGCCGCCATCGATACCTATCAGTTTAAATCGCCACAGCAGGAGCAGGATTACCGCGAGATCACCGCGCAACTGCGCTGCCCGAAATGCCAGAACACCAATATTGCGGCGTCCGATTCAATTATCGCGGCGGATATGCGTACCAAAGTTTTCCAGTTGCTTGAGCAGGGCCAGAACAAACAGCAAATCGTGGCTTACATGGTCGCGCGTTATGGCAATTTTGTGACCTACGAACCGCCGGTAACGCCATCCACCTTTATATTGTGGCTCGGACCGGTGCTGGTGGTCATTATCGGCGCGGTGATGATTTTTATGCGTTCCCGCCGTGGCGAAGTGCGTTTGAAAAATATGACCGAAGAAATGTCAGAACAAGAGAGACAGCGCCTGGCACAGTTACTTAAAGACAGCGACAGGACAGGATCATGAGTATTTTTTGGCTGTGTATTTTAGTGATGCTGGTGATCGCGCTGGCGCTGTTTATCGTGCCGGTGATCCGTGGCGATCGCGCGGAACATACATCGCGCGATGCGCTGAACAAAGCGTTTTATCATCACCGTTTGAGTGAGCTTGAAGAAGACGAAGCGCAGGGCGTGGTGGATGAACGTCCGGCGCATATTCAGGAATTGCAGGAAAACTTGCTGACTGATATCCCTGACGGCTACGCACCGGCTGCATCACAACCGATCGGCCGCTGGACGCTGGTACCGGGTGCGATTTTGCTGGTGATCATCACGCTGGGCCTCTATTTATATGCGGGCGGATTAGGGCCGGTGAGTGCGTGGAATCAGGTGATGCAGCACATGCCTGATTTGCGTCATCGTATCGCGGATGACCACGGTACGCCGCTGACCGCAAGAGATGTGCAGGATTTAGGGCTGGGATTACGGACCGATTTGCAGGCCGATCCGAAAAATGTGCAGGATTGGGTGATGCTTGGCCGCGTGGGGATGGCGCTCAATAACGCCGCTACGGCCACGCAGGCTTACGGCCATGCGTATGAACTGGCTCCGAATGATATGTCAGTAAAACTCGGTTATGCCGAAGTGTTAACCCGTTCGTCTGATCCGCAAGATAACCTTACCGGCGGCAATCTTTTACGCAGTATGCTGGAAAAATCTCAGGGTGATCTGCGTGTATTAAGCTTGCTGGCCTATAATGAATATGAACAAGGTCACTATCCGCAAGCTATTGGCGCGTGGGAAGTTATGCTGAAAATTCTGCCTGCGGGTGATAAACGGCTTGAGATGGTTCAGGCAAGCATTGAACAGGCAAAGCAGAAAGCGGGAATCGATCAGGTTAAACTGGCGGTAAACGTAACGCTTTCTGCGGATGCTCAGCAGAAACTTCCGCAGGATGGCACGGTCTTTATCTCGGTGACTGATGGCAGCAGTCCGGTGCCGGTTGCAGTGAAAAAGTTGCCGATGAGCCGCTTCCCGCTGGCGATTACCGTGGATGACAGCAACGCGATGATGCCGGAACGCTTGCTTTCTTCGCTGCATCAATTAAAAGTACGCGTTCGTATTTCACAAAATGGCCTGGCAACACCGGCCACAGGTGACTGGTACGGCGACAGTCCGCTGACCCATTTTGCCGGTAACGGCCAGGTCAGCATTGAAATTAATCAGCAGGTTCCTTAATCAGGAACCGACGATCAAAAACAGGGAGATATCCATGAACTTACGCCTGACTGGGCTGGCGTTTGCGACAGTTTTGCTGGTCGGTTGTGCCGGCACGTCCGGATCATCGGACAGCGAACAGCAGGGACGATCTGATCCGCTGGAAGGTTTCAACCGCGCGATGTTTAACTTCAACTTTAACTACATGGACCCGTATGTACTGCGTCCTGTGGCTGTTGCCTGGCGTGATTACGTGCCCCAACCGGCGCGTAACGGCACCAGTAATTTCCTGAGTAACCTTGATGAACCGGCCAGCATGGTGAACTCCTTGCTGAAAGGCGATCCGTACCGTGCGGCGATCCACTTCAACCGTTTCTTCCTTAATACCCTTCTGGGGATGGGCGGTCTGATTGATGTGGCGTCGATGGCGAACCCGAAACTGGCACGCGAAGAAGCGCAAGGATTCGGCAGTACGCTGGGACATTACGGGGTGGGTTACGGCCCGTACGTGATGTTGCCAGCTTACGGCAGTGCGACAATTCGTGATGAAGGTGGCGATCTGGTCGATGACCTGTATCCGATGCTCAGCTATCTGACCTTCTGGATGTCAGCCGGTAAGTGGGTATTGCAGGGCGTAGAAACCCGTGCTGAATTGCTCGATTCTGACGGCCTGATCCGAAACTCTTCCGACCCTTACCTGATGATCCGCGAAGCGTACTTCCAGCGCCATGACTTCCTGGCGAGAGGCGGTCAGCTGACGCCGCAGGTGAACCCGAATGCTGCACTGATTCAGGGTGATCTGAAGGATATAGATTCAGAGTAATCTTCTGATCAAGTTTATCCGTTTCAGATTCAGTGCCAAAAAAAGCGCCTTTCGGCGCTTTTTTCATTTATGTGCTCTGTCGTGAAAACCGGTTAGAAGCTGTAGTTAAAGTTCGCACCGTACAACATCGCGGTACCTTTAGCCTGGAACTCATAGTTAGGTACGCCGTCAGCCACTTTCTCGCTGATATTCACAGTCTGGCCATGCATGTAAGACACACCGACATCGACGGAAGCATCTTTATTGAAGGCATAAGTGGTACCGGCTGAAATCCAGAAGCGGTCCTGATCCGGGATAGAAATGGTGCGGTTATCTGCCGGAACCGGGCTGTCATCGAAGGCGATACCGGTGCGGAATGTCCAGTTATCATCGTAGTAATAGGTGGTACCCAGCGCGATGCGGTAAGCATCATGGTAACCTTCGTCTTTCTGGAACAGGGTCTGGCCGTTAGAACCGGTGGCTTTCAGCTCCTGGAACTGGCTCCAGCTGGTGTAAGCCAGGCTGTAGTGAATTGCCCATTTCGGTGCCACTTTGTTATAACCGGACAGTTCCCACATTTCTGGCAGGTTCAGGGTCAGGGAACCCGGAACGGTATGGCCGCCCGTGCCGCCTAACGCTTGCGGAATGCCGTTGCGGTATTCGCCGTCGAAATCGATTTTGACTTCAGAGCGGTAGGTGAAACCGTAGCGGTTATTATCATCCACTTCATACAAGATACCGGCGTTCCAGCCATAGCCCCATTCGTTGCCTTTCAGCTTAGCGGCTTCGGTATCTGCCGGCAGCAAACCGCCGGTTTTAAGCGGTACCAGTTCGCCCGCAGTACGGCGGATTTTCGCTTTCGCGTAGACGGCATCAAAGCCCACACCGAAGCTGAAATTCTGGTTCAAACGGTAAGCAACACTTAAGTTAGTGTTAACGGTGGTGAGGTCTGTTTCACCACCGATCGGGCCTGCCGGATAACTATCGTTAAATTCTGTCGCCAGACCGTAGTTAGACGTCGCAGATGCGCCGACCGCCCACTGGTCATCCAGCGGCATAATAAAGTGGATATTTGGCACCCACTGATTAGGCGCAATGTTACCTGCATCAGTACTGGCACCGGTGACCGGGGATTTGCCCGTCACACTGACGTCCGGATCGACGTAAACCGCGCCCATAGAAAACGCCGGGCGGTTAAACATGGTCATGGTTGCCGGGTTACGGCTGCCGGATGCGGCGGTGTCAGCGATAGCACCTTCGCCTGAGAAAGAACGACCTAAACCCGCAGCAGTATATTCATTTAACTGAAAACCTGCTGCGTATACGTTGGAGGAAACAATTGCCACTGCAGCTGCCAGAGCTGATCTTTTAAACAGGTTTTTCTGGTTCATGACCAAAACCTCAATTTTATGTTTTTTATCAAACAATGTTACATGAAGTAACAATGAGCGCGGGATTGTAGGGTTCGTTATCAGTCTGACAAATCAGACCAGTGAGCGAAGTATAGGTCTGACCTGTGGTGTAGTTGCAATAATGTTTCATTGATATTTATAAAATGATGCAAGAAATTGGATCCACTTAACAAAAAACCAACAATAAAAGTTCAATTAAGAAACGTTAAAGTGATAACGATGACGTAGTTTTAATCGATTACTTACATATACGTGATCTGGATCACTTCAAAGGCACATAATAAGTAAGTGCTAGTGTGTTGTCAGAACGGCGGCGTAAAATACAGGCTGGAAATAAAACTTTATTCGCAAACAGGCCAGACGGTGGACGTTGCCGTTGATGCCGGGGAGAAAATTATGTCTGACGTAACCATGTCCTCTAAATCCACTCAACCTCTGCACTCCATTAACAAATGCGGCGCAGAAGAAACTGCGGCCTGCTGCTGTGTTGATGTGGGTACCATCATGGACAACACCGATTGCACCGCTTCTTACCTGCACGTTTTCGAAACCGAAGCGCAGGCCAAAGAAATGCTGCAAACTCTGACCGAACGCGCACGCGGCGTTGAATCGGAGCCGTGCGAAATTAACAGTAAGATTGAAAAAGTTGACGGTGGCGTTGAGCTGAAAGTGGATTTCACTTTCTCCTGCCAGGCAGAGACCATGATCTTCCAGCTCGGATTACGTTAATTAATTCTGCTTTTAAAATGCCGCTGCCAGACAGCGGTATTTTTTGTCTGCTATTTTTTTACAGCCTCTTTCTTCTCACTCTCATTTCAGAAAAATTTGCTGTTGCTCGCACTTCAAACCCATTCACTTTGCCAAATGTAAATACATAGTTAACACTGAGTTATCAGGTCTGACCTCTTAAGACCCTATTTACTCAGGAGCTTGTATGAACAAAGTCATTCCACTGGTTACGCGTGAAGGAGATCGCATTGCGATTGTTGATGGTTTGCGCACGCCGTTTGCCAAGCAGGCCACCGCCTATCACGGGATCCCCGCTGTGGATTTAGGTAAAACCGTGGTCAGCGAGCTGCTGGCGAAAAGTGGAATCGATCCGAAAGACATTGATCAGCTGGTGTTCGGACAGGTTGTCCAGATGCCCGAAGCGCCGAATATTGCGCGCGAAATTGTGCTCGGCACCGGAATGAATGTTTCGACCGACGCCTACAGCGTTTCCCGCGCCTGCGCGACCAGTTTTCAGGCGGTGGCGAACGTTGCCGAAAGTATTCTCAGCGGCACAGTGCGCGTCGGGATTGCGGGCGGGGCTGATTCCTCATCGGTGCTGCCGATTGGTGTCAGTAAACGCCTCGCCAGAGCACTGGTTGATGTCAATAAAGCGCGTACGCTGTCGCAGCGTCTTGCGATTTTCAGCAAACTGAAATTACGCGATCTGCTGCCGGTTCCTCCGGCGGTGGCGGAATATTCCACTGGCCTGCGCATGGGTGATACCGCTGAACAAATGGCAAAAAGCCACGGTATTTCCCGCGAACAGCAGGATGAGCTGGCGCACCGTTCGCACACGCTGGCCGCGCTGGCCTGGGAACAGGGTTATCTGAGCTCACAGGTAATGGCGGCGCAGGTTCCGCCTTATCGTGAAGTGCTGCAAAAAGACAACAACATCCGCCTGAATTCAGAAATCGGGCAGTACGCGAAACTGCGTCCGGCATTTGACCGTAAACACGGAACCGTGACGGCGGCAACCAGTACGCCGCTCACCGACGGTGCCGCCGCCGTTCTGATGATGAGCGAATCCCGCGCCCGTGAATTAGGGCTTGAGCCGCTGGGCTATCTGAAGAGCTTTGCGTTTTCCGCTATTGACGTCTGGGAAGACATGCTTCTCGGCCCGGCATACGCCACGCCGCTGGCGTTAGATCGCGCCGGGCTGACGCTGGCGGATCTGGATCTGATTGATATGCATGAAGCCTTTGCCGCGCAGACGCTGGCAAATATCAAAATGCTGGCCAGTGATGAATTTGCACGCGAGAAACTCGGTCGCAGTCAGGCAGTTGGCGAAATCGACTGGGATAAATTCAACGTTTTAGGCGGTTCGCTGGCCTACGGCCATCCGTTTGCCGCAACCGGCGCACGGATGATCACGCAAACGCTGCATGAATTACGCCGTCGCGGCGGAAAATACGGGCTGACCACCGCCTGCGCCGCCGGGGGCCTGGGTGCCGCAATGATTCTGGAGGCAGCGCAATGAGGGACAATATGGACAATTCCGTGCTGGCAGAACAGTCATCCGCAGAGCCGGTTTCTGCATTCTCGCTGATGTTTACGGCAGAACATGTGGGCATTATCACCATTGATGTTCCCGGTGAAAAAGTGAATACCCTGAAGGCTGAATTTGCTCAGCAAATCTGCGCTATTTTGCAAAAAGCGCAGCAATATCCGAATCTGAAAGGTCTGGTGCTGGTTTCCGGTAAAAGCGATTCATTTATTGCCGGTGCCGACATCACGATGATTTCCGGCTGCAAAACGGCGGCTGAAGCCAGCGAACTGGCGCAAAAAGGCCAGACGGTGATGTCGCAGATAGCCTCGTTTTCCGTGCCGGTTGTGGCGGCTATTCACGGTGCCTGCCTGGGTGGCGGACTCGAACTGGCGCTGGCGTGCCATTCCCGCGTCTGCTCCCTTGATGATAAAACCCAGCTCGGCCTGCCGGAAGTTCAGCTCGGGCTGTTACCCGGTTCGGGCGGCACGCAGCGTTTGCCCCGGTTAATCGGTGCGCCGAAAGCGCTGGATATGATGCTCACCGGGCGCAGCATTCGCGCGAAACAGGCGCTGAGAATGGGGCTGGTGGACGACGCCGTGCCTTATTCTATTTTGCTGAAAACTGCGCTGGAACGTGTCGCCAAAGGTCGTAAATCCCGGCCACCTTTGCCGTGGCAGGCGCGGCTGGCTGGCGGTCCGCTGGGAAAAAGCCTGTTGTTCTCTTTTGTGCGTAAACAGACCCGCGCAAAAACGCACGGTAATTATCCGGCCACGGAAAAAATCATTGATGTGGTGAAAACCGGTCTCGATCAGGGCAGCGGAAACGGCTATCAGGCCGAAGCCAAGGCGTTTGGCGAACTGGTGATGACGCCGCAATCTGCCGCGCTTCGCGGTTTATTCTTTGCCTCGACGGCGCTGAAAAAAGAAAAAGGCGCTCACGCTGAGCCGTTGCCGGTCCACCGCGTCGGTATCCTGGGTGGCGGGCTGATGGGCGGCGGTATTGCGAATGTCACCGCGACCCGCGCCGGGCTGCCGGTGCGGATTAAAGATATTAATCAGGAAGGCATCCGCCATGCGCTGAAATACAGCTGGGATCTGCTGGAGAAAAAAGTCCGCAGCCGCAGGCTCACCCGTAACGAACAGCAGCGGCAGATGATGCTGATTTCGGGGACTACGGATTTCAGCGGTTTTTCGCAGATTGATATTGTGGTGGAAGCGGTATTTGAAGACCTTGCGCTCAAGCAATCCATGGTAGCGGAGATCGAGAAAAATGCGGCACCGCGTACCATATTTGCTTCAAACACCTCTTCTTTGCCGATTCATCTGATTGCGGAAAAGGCCACAAGGCCTGATCAGGTTATCGGCCTGCATTATTTTAGCCCGGTAGACAAAATGCCGCTGGTGGAAGTTATTCCCCATGCGGGTACCAGTGCGCAGACGATTTCGACCACGGTCTCGCTGGCGAAGAAACAGGGGAAAACGGCAATTGTGGTCGGTGACAGCGCCGGGTTCTACGTAAACCGCATTCTTGCTCCTTATATCAACGAAGCGGCACGCTGCCTGCTGGCTGGTGAGCCTGTCGATCACATCGATAATGCGCTGGTGAACTTTGGTTTTCCGGTCGGGCCAGTTCAGCTTCTCGACGAAGTGGGCATTGATGTCGGCACTAAAATTGGCCCGATTCTGGTGGAGGCGTTTGGCGATCGTTTTGCCGCCCCATCCGGCTTCGATGCAGTCCTGCAAGACGACCGCAAAGGCCGTAAAAATGGCAAAGGTTTTTATCTCTACGGCCAGAAAGGGCGTGGGGCGAAGAAAAAACAGGTCGATCCGTCGGTCTATCGTTTACTGAATGTCACGCCAAAAGCTCAGCAGTCAGGCGAAGAGATCGCACAGCGCTGCGTCATGCTGATGCTGAATGAAGCCGTCCGCTGCCTGGATGAAAATGTTATCCGCAGTGCGCGTGATGGTGATCTCGGGGCAGTCTTTGGTATTGGTTTTCCGCCGTTTCGTGGCGGGCCGTTCCGTTACATCGACACGCTCGGTGCTGCCACCGTGGTGAAAACGCTGGAACAACTGGCACAGCGTTACGGTGAGCATTTCACGCCGTGCGACGCTCTGGTACGCAGGGCGGAGCAGGGCGAACGTTTTTATCCAGCGGAGGGCACCAGCGAAAAGGTCAGCAAAGTGTGACTGTGGTCACTGCTTATTACTGAGTTTCGCGGGAATCTGGAATGGATCCTGCTTGTGGCCAGACAAGGCCTGCGGGATCTTTTTTATAGTGAGACTGACTTTGTACAGAAACGATCCCAACCGATTGATCTACAACCGGAGTGGTTAAATAATCGCCTGAATAGTTTACAAGCGGTAAGTGTTGGTGTAAAAAACAGCGTTTTCTTTACGTGAACTTTCAGGCAAAATGCCCGACCGCTGATACTTACCATGCAAAGCATGTGGGCACAGCCGGTTAAGTGGATGTACTGCCTTACAGCTATCTTGTAATGAGAAAGGTCATTTTAAACATGATGAAAAACAGCTGGGCAATGGGTAATACAGCACGCACGGCGTTTCTGTATAGCGCTATTTTTGTTAACAAAAGCGGTGCAATATGCAAGTTGTAATTATGCGTCACGGTGATGCAGTTCTCGAAGCTGCCAGCGATTCAGTTCGCCCGTTAAGCGAATGCGGATGTGACGAATCAGTCCATATGGCGGCCTGGCTGAATGGTCGTGGCGTCAAAATTGATCGCGTCCTGGTCAGTCCGTACCTGCGTGCGCAGCAGACGCTTGAAAAAGTTCGCCAGTGTCTTTCTCTGCCTGAAAACGTAGAAATTGATATTCTCAAAGAGCTGACGCCGGGCGGTGATCCTGCTCTGGTCGCCAGTGAACTGCAACATCTGGCGCTGACCGGCGTCAGCGCTGTGCTGGTCGTTTCCCACCTGCCGCTGGTCGGCTATCTGGTCGCAGAATTGTGCCCGGGAGTTTGCCCGCCGATGTTCGCCACCTCTGCCATGGCAAGCGTGGAGTTGAATGCGCAAACCGGGCAGGGCAGCTTTGACTGGCAGTTTAGTCCGTGCCAGGTCATGGCTAAGGTTTAGTTTTCCGGGACGGAAAGCTAAACAAAGAAAGGCACAGCTTCGGCTGTGCCTTTCTCGTTTCCTGAAATCGATGTTTGTACGGGGTCAGCTTATTTTGTCGTCCAGTTCCACCAGCACCAGCAGGGCGGCGGTGCCACCCAGTTCTTTCGGGGCCTGATGGAACGCTTCGACGTCCGGATGTTGCGCCAGCCAAAGCGGGGTTTGTTGTTTGAGAATATGTTTGCCGTGACCGTGCATCACACAGGCGCAGTGAACATGTTCGCGGCGGCAGGCGGCGATCAGCGCCCCTAATTCCTGCTTGGCTTCTTTCTGCGTTAAACCGTGCAAATCAAGAAACAGCTCGGGGGAATAATCTCCGCGGCGCAATTTCTTCAATTCAAAATGGCTGACGTCTGGCCGGATGTGACGAACCGGGCCTTCTTCCTGCAACATCGGCTGGAATTCATCAGAAAAATAATAACTGGCGTCCACCTGCTCCTGAATCAGCTTTTTTGGTGACAACTCTGACACTTTTTTTCGCAGCGGACGGTGAGTAATTGTATCGTTTTTCAGGCGCTTGACGCCCGGAACGGCTTCACGAAACAGGGCCGCTTCCTCCGGGCTCAGTCGGTGTTTTTTCTTCATTTTTTTATCGTCATTTTCGCTCAATTCCGACAGTGTACCTTCCGTCACCCTGCGGTTTAAAGAAAACTCAGGGTTAAATTCTTCGAGGCGTCGCGCAAGTGCGTTGACTAGCTACTGATTTGTGGCGGGCTTCGTGGCAAACTATGCGGAAAATTACGGGTTAAACGTCTGTTAAAAACCCTGTACTGCCTGGAGAACAAAATTGGACAAAATTTTCGTCGACGAAGCCGTCAGTGAACTGCATACCATTCAGGACATGCTGCGCTGGACCGTCAGCCGCCTCAATGCGGCCAATGTTTATTACGGTCACGGCACCGATAATCCGTGGGACGAAGCCGTGCAGCTGGTTTTGCCAAGCGTGTTTTTACCGCTCGACATTCCTGAAGACATGCACACGGCGCGTCTGACCTCCAGTGAGCGTCATCGTATTGTTGAGCGCGTGATCCGCCGCGTCAACGAGCGCATTCCGGTCGCCTATCTGACCAACAAAGCCTGGTTCTGCGACATGGAATTTTATGTCGATGAGCGCGTTCTGGTGCCGCGTTCACCGATTGGTGAACTGATTAGCCACCGCTTCTCCGGCATTTTGCACGACAAGCCTCAGCACATCCTCGACATGTGTACCGGCAGCGGCTGTATTGCGATTGCCTGTGCTTATGCTTTCCCGGAAACGGAAGTGGACGCCGTGGATATTTCTGCAGACGCGCTGGCCGTGGCCGAGCGCAATATCGACACGCACGGTATCGAGAACTGGGTTACACCAATCCGTTCTGACCTGTTCCGTGAACTGCCGCCGCTGCAATACGACCTGATCGTCACGAACCCGCCGTACGTTGACGAAGAAGACATGTCCGATTTGCCGCAGGAATACCGCCACGAACCGGTGCTCGGTCTGGCCTCCGGCAGCGATGGCCTGAAACTGACCCGCCGCATTCTGGCCTGCGCGCCGGATTACCTGACCGATGACGGCGTGCTGATTTGTGAAGTGGGCAACAGCATGGTACATCTGATGGATCAATACCCTGAGATCCCGTTCACCTGGCTGGAGTTTGAAAACGGCGGTGACGGTGTCTTCATGCTGACTAAACAGCAACTGCTTGATTGCGCAGAAGAGTTCCGCGCTTACCGCGACTAAACACCCTGTTGACCGGCTGTTCGTCAGCCGGTCATTTTGCAAATAAACAACTTATTAATGGTTAAGGAGCCGTGATGGCAGGGAACAGTATTGGGCAGTTTTTCCGCGTCACCACCTTCGGCGAATCTCACGGTGTGGCACTCGGCTGCATCATTGACGGCGTACCGCCGGGCATCTCGCTGACAGAAGCAGATCTTCAACACGACCTCGACCGTCGTCGTCCGGGAACCTCGCGTTACACCACGCAGCGCCGTGAAGCGGATGAAGTCAAAATCCTGTCCGGCGTATTTGAAGGCGTGACGACGGGCACCAGCATCGGCCTGATTATCCAGAATACCGATCAGCGCTCGCAGGATTACAGCGCGATCAAAGACGTATTCCGTCCTGGCCATGCCGATTACACCTACGAACAAAAATATGGCGTACGTGACTATCGCGGCGGCGGGCGTTCTTCTGCCCGTGAAACCGCAATGCGTGTGGCCGCAGGCGCGGTAGCGAAGAAATACCTGCTCGAAAAATTCGGCGTTAAAGTGCGCGGCTATATGTCCCAGATGGGCGACATTCACTGTGAACTGAAAGACTGGGATCTGGTCGAAACCAACCCGTTCTTCTGCCCGGATGAAAGCAAGCTGGAAGCGCTGGACGAACTGATGCGCGCGCTGAAAAAAGAAGGCGACTCGATAGGTGCCAAAATCACCGTGGTTGCCGAGCATGTGCCGGTTGGCCTTGGCGAGCCGGTATTCGACCGTCTTGATGCAGATCTGGCGCATGCGCTGATGAGCATTAACGCCGTGAAAGGCGTGGAAATCGGTGACGGTTTTGCCGTAGTCAGCAAACGTGGCAGCGAAAACCGTGACGAAATTACGCCAAACGGTTTTGAAAGCAACCATGCAGGTGGCATTCTCGGCGGGATCAGCAGCGGCCAGCCGGTGGTTGCGCATCTGGCGTTGAAACCGACGTCCAGCATCACCGTTCCGGGACGCACTATTAACCGTGAAGGCGAGCAGGTTGAGATGATCACCAAAGGCCGTCACGATCCGTGCGTGGGGATCCGCGCTGTGCCGATCGCCGAAGCCATGATGGCGATTGTGCTGATGGATCACCTGCTGCGTCAGCGTGCCCAGAACGGCGACGTTCATTCCACCGTGCCACGCTGGTAAGCCTTCGATGAAATTCTTACGTAACGTTCCTGCGTTTAAAACCGCCTGCGCCAGTCTTCTGGCGCTTGCGCTTTGCGCACCGGCCATGGCGGCAACGCCCTGGCAGAAAATTACTCAACCGATTTCCGGCGCGCCGCAGGCAGTGGGAAGTTACGCCAACGGATGTCAGATTGGCGCACAACCTTTGCCGCTGAATTCACCGGATTATCAGGTAATGCGTACCGATCAGCGTCGTTATTTCGGCCAGCCAGATTTACTGGCGTTCATCACGCGACTCGGTACTCAGGCACAGCAAAAAGGGCTGGGTACCATGCTGGTCGGCGATATGGCGATGCCTGCGGGCGGGCGTTTCAGCAGCGGCCATGCCAGCCATCAGTCCGGTCTGGATGTGGATATCTGGCTGCAACTGCCGCGTCAGCGCTGGAGCGAGCAGATGCTGCTCAAACCCCAGCCTATCGATCTGGTCAGTGCTAATGGCAAATCTATTGTGCCGAGCCAGTGGCAACCGCGTATCGAAACGCTGATCAAAATGGCAGCGCAGGATAAAGACGTGGTGCGCATTTTTGTGAATGCGGCGATCAAACAGCAGCTTTGTCAGGATGCGGGTGCAGACCGTGAATGGCTGCACAAAGTGCGTCCGTGGTTTGGCCATCGTGCGCATATGCATGTGCGTCTGCGTTGCCCTGCGGGGAGCACCGAATGTGAAAATCAGGCTCCGCCGCCTCCGGGTGACGGATGTGGTGCCGAGCTGCAAAGCTGGTTCCTGCCACCGAAACCTTCGACAGGTAAACCGGTGAAATCTGAGCCACCTCCGCTGCCGCCAACTTGTCAGGCGCTGCTGGATAAACACGTTCTTTAATAACGTTTCAATACCTCTTCGCCACGTAAAGCGGGACTGATAGAAAAATGGACTGGTTGATTGTTGCCCCCTGGGTAGTAGGTGTTCTGTTTTTAGTAGCGTTAGTGGCGGGATTTATTGACTCAATCGCAGGCGGGGGCGGCCTTATCAGCCTGCCTGCATTGCTGGCAGCCGGGGTATCTCCGGCCCAGGCGATTGCAACCAACAAGCTTTCGGCGGTAGGCGGTTCTTTCTCCGCCAGCCTGTATTTCGTGCGCCGGAAAGTGGTGGATCTTAACGATCAGAAGCTCAACATTGCCTGCACGTTTGTGGGGTCTGTGCTGGGAGCGATCCTGATCCAGCGCTTACAGGCCGATATGCTGCGTCAGATCCTGCCGCTGCTGATCATCTGCATCGGGCTGTATTTCCTGCTGACCCCGAAGCTGGGCGAAAGCGATCGCCAGCGACGTCTTTCTGCGCTCCCTTATGCACTGGTCGGTGGCGGCTGCGTCGGGTTTTATGATGGCTTTTTCGGCCCCGGAGCCGGTTCGTTCTACGCATTAGGCTTTGTGACGTTATGCGGTTTTAACCTCGCTAAAGCTACGGCGCACGCCAAAGTTTTGAACTTCACCTCAAACTTTGGTGGTCTGCTGTTCTTCATTCTGGGCGGCAAAGTTGTCTGGGGATTAGGATTTGTGATGATGGCAGGGCAGTTTATCGGCGCGCGTCTCGGCGCACGCATGGTGCTCACCAAAGGCCAGAAGATGATCCGCCCGATGGTGGTGGTCGTTTCGGTGGTGATGAGCTGCAAACTGATTTATGACAATCATGGTGCAGAAATCCACCAGTGGTTAAGCCTGCATTTATAATGTCAGCAGCAGCAAAATGCTTGCCTGAAGTCATGAAAATACGCGTTTAAACAAGGGTATATTGTCGCCCCTGATCTTACTTTAATGAGTTTCACTGCAATTATGTCTGATTCGACTGCAACACATAACTATCATCAATTGATCGACATTTTTGATTCCTGCTTCTTTGAGGAATTTAACGTTCGCTTAGTAAAAGGCGACGACGAACCGATCTATCTGCCTGCTGATGAACAAGAACCGTTTAACCGCATTGTGTTCGCACACGGTTATTACGCCAGTGGCATGCATGAAATTTCGCACTGGTGCGTGGCCGGTGCTGAGCGCCGCAAGCTGGTCGATTTTGGCTACTGGTACTGCCCCGACGGTCGTGACGCACAAACGCAAAGCGAATTTGAAAAAGTGGAAATCAAACCGCAATCTTATGAATGGCTGTTTTGCGCTGCGGCGGGTTTTAATTTCAACGTCAGCTGTGACAATCTGAGCGGCGATTGCGAGCCGGATCGCGTGGGCTTCCAGAATAAAGTCCGCGAAGAAGTGCTGCGCATGCTGGAGCAGGGCATTCCTGAAAGACCGGCGCGCTTTATTAAAGCGTTACAATCGTTTTACAATACGGCCCCTTTGACGCCTGCAGATTTCCCTGCATTGCAGCCGGTCGAATAAGAACTGAATACGAGAGGAAGAGTGATGATCGCAGAATTTGAAACGCGGATTTTAACGCTGATCGACGACATGGTCGAAAGCGCCAGCGACGATGAATTATTTGCCAGTGGCTATCTGCGAGGCCATCTGACCGTCGCGGTTGCCGAGGCGGAAGAGAATGGCGAACATACCGCCGAAGCGCTGAAAATTCGTGTTCAGGATGGGCTGGATAAAGCCATTAAAGCCGGAGAACTTTCGCCGCGCGATCAGCTTCTCGTGCAGGGGATGTGGGAAAATCTCTATCAGGCTTCCCTGCCAAACTAATCTTCTTTTCAGTAAAAATAAGCGCAGTAGCGGATTAACCGGCTGCGCTTTTTTATTGCCTGAGAAAGAGCAAATTAATGCGATTCGACCGGACGGCCTTTCAGCAATTTTCTGACCCACATACGGTTTGGATTGAGAGCTGCCAGCGTTTCGCTGTCCAGAGGTATGGGCTCACCGGCGATTTGCGCGGCCAGAATTTCTGCTCCAAGCGGCGCGGAACTCAGTCCGCGTGAGCCGAGCGCGCCAAACAGGAACAGATTTTCGTATACCGGTGCAGGCGCAACCGGACGGTTGCGCTTAACATCCAGATCGAGCTTTTGATAGCTTTCCAGCAGCGCGTCGTAATCAGACACGGAACCAATCATCGGCAGGTGATCGCGTGTTGCACAGCGTACGCCGTTGCGGGCTTGACCTTCACGGACATCCACGTCATGCGGCCATTGCTGTTGTGGCAGACAGTTAATCAGGCGCTGACGGTTTTCCTGCTGATCGTCTTCGCGGTAATCCGTACATTTATCGGCGCGATGATAGCTGGCACCGATGCAATGATGCTGGTTCTGCGGGCTGACTGGCGTCATATAACCGTCGTAACACAGCACCTGCTTCAGCTTGCTCAGCGCCGGTGTGGTCGGAATATGTGAAACCTGACCGCTGACCGCGTAAACCGGGAGTTTTTCACTCTGGGTGAAATCAGTGATATCCGCGCCGTTTGCCAGCACCACGGCCTGATGACGGGTTTCATGTCCGTCAGCAAACTTCAGCGTCCAGTTTTCGTTTGCATCGCGGCTTAACGCCGTGACCCGCTGACGATAATGCACCGCTAATCCCTGCGTTTGCGCCAGTGCGAGCAGCGAGGCGGTCAGTTCCGCCGGACACAACCATGCACCGAGCGGATACGTGATGCCGCCGCTGCCGCACGGCAATCCGCATAACGCTTCTACATTTTCTTCGCTCAGCCCCTTTGCCAGTTCTTCCGGCCAGCCACCTTTAAGTATGCCGTCAATTTTGCCCTGACTTTTTTCGTCATAACCGAGCTGCGTCACGCCGCTCCAGCCGTGGTCAAAAGGTACATCCTGCTTTTCCAGCTGCGCATACTGACGGCGGGCGAAGGTGAAGGCGTGCGCAAAGAAATTTTCCAGTGTGTCGCCACGGCCATTGAGCAGCGGATAAACAGCGCCCTGACGGTTACCGGATGCGCCAAGCGCAGGTTTTTCATCGGCGCAGTACAGCGTTACGGCATAACCACGACGCAAAAGCGCCAGCGAAAGTACGGCGCTGGCGACGCCGCCGCCAAGAATCGCAAATTCAGTGGCATTTTTAGCGGGCGGGCGGAAATACCACGGCGCAGGATGAGGAATATCAATTCCTGCAGGCAGAACGCCGGATAACATATGCCGCTTTTCACCGAATCCGGGCACTTTAGCGATGTCAAAACCCGCGTCCTGCAAGCCGCGACGCACAAAACCGGCGACGGTGAAAGTGGCGAACGTTCCCTGCGGGCGGGTCATTTTGGCCATCGAACGGAACAAGTCTTCAGTCCACATATCGGGGTTTTTGGAAGGCGCGAAGCCGTCAAGAAACCAGGCATCGACCTGCTGATTCATACTGGTGTCACATGCGGGCAGCAGGGTAGTCACATCGCCGAACCACAGGTCGAGGGTGATACGTCCGTCCGCCAGCAGAAGGCGATGGCAGCCGGAAAAAGCCATCGGCCATTGTTCGCAAAGTTGTGCTGAATACGCGGCGAGTTCCGGCCATTGCCTATGCGCTGTCGCCAGATCACGGGCAGACAGCGGGAATTTCTCGTAGCTGATGAAATGCAGGCGTTGCAGGGTGGCGTCGGGATGTTCCTCGCCAAAAGCGTCGAAGGCCTGCCACAGTGACAGAAAGTTCAGGCCAGTGCCAAAACCAGTTTCGGCAATGATGCAAAGCGGGCGAGGATGGGCGGAAAAACGCGCCGGAAAATGGTTGCCGTTGAGAAAAACATGACGTGTTTCCAGCAGGCCGCTCTGATTGGAAAAATAGACGTCATCAAAATGTCGGGAAACAGGTGTACCCTGTTCGTTCCAGCTTAATTCAGCGGGCGTGATCGGGCTGTGGCTCACGTGAAACTCTCTCAGTTCAAGGCGATGCCGGAGTTTAACGCTGCGTTTGACCTCGCGCAAATTTACCGCGATTTACACAAGGAATTGCTGATCGGACTTGTTCGGCGTACAACTGTACGCTAGAGTGCGTGACGAAATCCCAAATGGTGAATAGTACAAGAGGTATTAAATGAAACGTGCAGTGATTACTGGCCTGGGTATCATCTCGAGCATCGGTAACAACAAGCAGGAAGTTCTTGCATCTCTGCAGGAAGGTCGCTCTGGGATCACCTTCTCGCAAGAGCTGAAAGATGCCGGGATGCGTAGTCACGTCTGGGGTGATGTCAAATTAGACACCGCAGGCCTTATCGATCGTAAGATTGTGCGTTTCATGAGTGATGCCTCGATCTACGCTTACCTGTCCATGCAACAGGCGATTGAAGACTCCGGTCTGACACCTGAAATGGTCTCCAACGAACGTACCGGCCTGATTGCAGGTTCCGGCGGCGGTTCTCCACGCAACCAGGTTGCGGGTTCTGACGGCATGCGTGCCAAAGGCCTGCGCGGCGTTGGCCCTTACATGGTGACCAAAGCGATGGCTTCCGGCGTTTCTGCCTGCCTGGCAACTCCGTTCAAAATTCGTGGCGTTAACTATTCCATCAGCTCTGCCTGTGCAACCTCTGCTCACTGCATCGGTAACGCGGTAGAAATGATTCAGCTCGGCAAACAGGACGTTGTCTTTGCCGGTGGCGGTGAAGAACTGTGCTGGGAAATGGCGTGTGAGTTTGACGCGATGGGCGCATTGTCCACCAGCTACAACGAAACCCCCGAAAAAGCTTCCCGTACCTACGACAAAGCGCGTGACGGTTTCGTCATTGCAGGCGGCGGCGGTATGGTCGTGGTTGAAGAGCTGGAACACGCTCTGGCACGTGGCGCACACATCTACGCAGAAATCGTTGGCTACGGCGCAACGTCTGACGGCGCAGACATGGTAGCTCCATCTGGCGAAGGCGCAGTGCGTTGCATGAAAATGGCAATGAACGGCGTGGATACCCCAATCGATTACGTTAACGTTCACGGGACTTCTACCCCTGTCGGCGACGTAAAAGAACTGGGTGCAATCCGTGAAGTGTTCGGTTCCAAAACTCCGGCACTGTCTTCCACTAAAGCCATGACAGGTCACTCTCTGGGTGCCGCGGGCGTGCAGGAAGCTATCTACACCTTGCTGATGGCTGAACACGGTTTCATCGCGCCAAGCATCAACATCGAAAACCTCGATGAGCAGGCAGAAGGCATGGACATCATCACTAAACCGACTCAGCGCGAGCTGACGACTGTGATGTCCAACAGCTTCGGCTTCGGTGGCACCAACGCCACTCTGGTGATGCGTAAGCTGAAAAACGACAAATAATTCCTGTCGTTAAGCTAAAAATAAAGCCTGCTTTCGAGCGGGCTTTTTTACGTCCGTTGTTTATCCCTTCTGTTATATTTCAACAATTCAGGTACAATTTCGCCGCTTATTATTTTCACCTTGTTGACATAATGCTCTCACTCCAACGCCTTCATCACCGACATCGGCACTTCCCGGCCTGGCTGGGTATTGTGGCGATTTTGATGTTGTTTATCGCACCGGTGGTTTCTAAATCACGGGTGGCTGAGGGTGCGCAGCACATGATGATGCCCGGAATGGTGATGTCCGATATGGACATGCCGGAGGGGGAAATGGCTGATATGGGGTGGTCAGACACCGAAACATCAGGTGAACATTGCCATCCGCAAGCCTGTAAAACGGCGCAACATGACACCGTGAAAGGGCTGATTTCCGGCGACATGAGCGATGCTGCCTGCGGTTATTGTGTGCTGCTGGCGCATTTACCGCTGTTCGGTTTGCAGGCCATGCCGATGCTCTGGTCGCTGGAGCTTTCCAGCCGTGCGCCTCCGCGTTCTCTCAAACAACGTTATGTACCTTCGCTGTTCTTTACCGATTCACAAGCCCGCGCTCCGCCTGTTTTCTGATCTTCCCTTTTTAAGCCATTTCTTTTCAGGTTAACGACGATTTTTCGGCGTTAGCGATGTGCTATTTGAAATTCAGGAAATCAGATTTATGAACCAGCCTGCAAACCTGCGTGCAAACGCAGGGGAAAAACTGTCTGCGCAAACCGCGTTTCTCGCCCTGTTGCGGCGTCTGCATTTTTATATAGGCCTCTTTGTCGGGCCGTTTATTTTCGTCGCTGCGCTGACCGGCACGCTGTATGTGCTGACGCCGCAGCTCGAAAATTACCTGTACTCGGACGCGCTATTCACCGATTCACAGGGCGCATCACAGCCGCTTTCACGTCAGATCGCGTCGGCGACAAAAGTGGCAGGGGTAAATCCAAAAATTTATGCCGTCAGACCTGCGCCGGAACGCGGAGATACCACGCGGGTGATGTTTTCTGATCCGCAACTGGGCGCATCCAAAAGCCGGGCAATATTCATCGACCCGGTGACGCTGGCGGTAAAAGGCGACATGACAGTTTACGGAACCAGCGGGATTCTGCCATTCCGCACCTGGCTGGATGATTTACATCGCGGGCTGTTACTGGGCGATATTGGCCGCGTGTACAGTGAACTGGCCGCCTCATGGTTATGGGTAGCCGCGCTGGGCGGTGTCGCGCTCTGGTTCACCGGACGCCGAAAACTCCGTACGTCACGCAAACTGAGCGAAAAAATTGAAAAGCAGCAGCGCAGCCGCCACTGGCACAGCACGCTGGGCGTGATTCTGCTGGCAGGACTGTTGTTCTTTTCCGCAACGGGGCTGACGTGGTCGCAGTGGGCAGGGGACAATATTGGTGTCTTGCGTGCCTATATGGGCTGGATGACACCGGCGGTCAAAACCAGTTTATCTCCTGAGTCAGTGGCTGCTCCTGCAAATGAACATGCAGAGCATCATGCGCATATGGATGAGATGCCGGATATGCCTGGCATGAATATGTCAGGAGACAAGATGCCCGCCTTACCGGCTGCCGTGGCGGTTTCCGCACTCACTTTCGATGGCGTTGTTCAGGCGGCAAGGGCGTCAGGTATTGAGGCGCACCGGATAGAAATCCGCCCGGCTTATACTGCCGATAAAGCGTGGACGGTGACGGAAGTTGACCGCAGCTGGCCGACACAGGTTGATGCGGTTTCGGTCGATCCGGTTTCATTACAGATTACCGACCACGTGCGTTTTGCGGACTTCCCTCTGCTGGCGAAACTCACGCGCTGGGGCGTTGATGCTCACATGGGCATCCTGTTTGGCATCTGGAATCAGGTCATTCTGGTTGCTTTTGGCACCGGGCTTTGCACGATGATTGCCTGGGGATACCGGTTGTGGTGGCTGCGCCGTCAGGGCGACGTCAGCAGCAGCAGCCCGGCCATCACCTTGTTGCAAACCTGGAAACGGGTGCCTTTTGCCTTGCAATGCCCGATAGCGCTGGTCACTCTGGGTTTAGCAATTTCCTTGCCGGTCATGGGCGGCAGCCTGCTGATATTCCTGCTGATTGATATCGTGCGCTGGCAGCATCAGAAAAAGGCGCTGAAAACGGCTTCAGCCCTGAGCTGAATTCGGGCTTTTTAAGCCGAATTCTCTTCCGGCGCTGCAATATTTGCAGCGCCGGTTTTTTATTTGCGCGATGCCTCGGGGAAATCATTTTTGGAGTGGCAGCGATTAATTTCTTCGGGTAACGTCAGCGCATCGGATAACCGGCTTTTTAATTAAGAAAAACCATGCTTATAACGGCTTTCAGCACAGTTTTTAAACCCTTTCTACGCGACAGATTCTTGCATCTTCTGGTGTTGCTGGGCGTCGCCCTGACGCTGTTCCAGACTGAGAAAATCATGCAGTTTCCGCTGTTCGTGGACTGGGACACCATCATCACCTTGCTCGGCCTGCTGATGCTGACCAAAGGCGTGGAAGTCAGCGGCTACTTTGATTTTGTTGGCCGCAAGATGATCAATGCCATCGACAATGAACGCCGGCTGGCACTGTTTCTGGTGATGGCGGCGGCGGTGCTTTCCACGTTTATGACCAACGATGTGGCACTGTTTATCGTGATCCCGCTGACGATTACGTTGAAAAAACTGACGTCGCTGCCGGTTACGCGGCTGATTATCTTTGAAGCGCTGGCGGTGAATGCCGGATCCTTACTCACGCCGATTGGCAATCCGCAAAATATCCTCTTATGGAATAAATCCGGCCAGTCATTCCTGCATTTTATCGGGCAAATGGCTCCACTGGCGCTGGTAACGCTGGTTGCATTGCTGATTGTCACCGGCTTTTGTTTCCCGTCGCGCAGCCTTAAAAAAACGGCGAACAATCAGGGCTATCCGTTTCAGAAACGCCTTTTAGCCAGCTGCGGCGTGCTGTATGTCGTGTTTATTGCCTGCGTGGATCTGGGGCTGGCGCTGTACGGCTTACTGGCGGTGATTTTGTGTTTTCTGCTGCTGGCGCGAAAAGTCCTGCTGCGGATCGACTGGCCGCTGATCCTGGTGTTTATCGTGATGTTTATCGATGTACGCCTGATTGTCGGATTAGACGTTTTACAGCCGGTCTTCGCGCGAATTAACGGGCTGCCGGATTACGGACATTATCTGCTGAGCATCGGTTTATCTCAGGTGATCAGCAACGTTCCGGCGACAATCCTGATGATCAACTATCTGCCTTCCGGCCCGTTACTCGCTTACGCTGTGAACGCCGGTGGCTTTGGTCTGGCGATGGGATCGCTGGCTAATCTGATTGCGCTGCGCATGGCGAATGACCGAAAAATCTGGCTGAAATTTCACTTTTACTCTTTCCCGTTTCTGCTCTTCAGCGGTCTTACCGGCTGGTTCCTGCTTCCGTTAGTCAGCTGATCGCGCCGGTATCGAGAGCGGCCAGCCGGTTAACGGCGAAGGTGATTTCAGCGGGAGTGAGGGCAGAAAAGCCCAGAAGCCAGCCATCACGATGCAGCGCGTGCGGTTCGCTCTGATTGAGAAACAGCGGTGAAAGCCGCGGTGTTTCAACCCCCGCTTTTGCGGCCAGTGCGCTGAGGCGCTGCTCTTGTCCTGCGGGCAAATGCGCCGCAAGCTGTAAGCCTCCGGCTGCAACCTGCGGGGTCAGCCAGTCAATTTTTTGCCGGATTTGCTCCAGCAGATGATCGCGGCGGCTGTGATAAAGCTGACGGGAAAGACGCAGGTGCGAGGCGAAATGGCCGCTTTGCATAAATTCAGCCGTCACCGCCTGCATGAGTTGTGAAGAATGGCCGTCACTGACGGTGCGCAGCGTCACCATCGGTGCGACAAGTGAGGGAGGCAGCACGATATAAGCCAGACGCAGCGACGGGAATAAAACCTTCGAGAAGGTGCCCAGATAAATAACCTGCTGATGCTTATCCAGCCCCTGCATGGCCGGAAGCGGGCGTCCGTCGTAATGCAGTTCGCTGTCGTAATCATCCTCGATGATCCAGCTTTCGTGACGTCTGGCGTAGTCCAGCAAATGCAGGCGGCGGGGCAGACTCAGGCTCACACCCGTGGGGTAATGGTGAGAAGGCGTGAGATAGATCAGGCGCGGCGAAGGAGAGTCGGCAGCAGGATTGATGCCCTGTTCATCCACCGGTATTGCACAAAGTCGCGCGCCGGCGCTGGTAAACGCATTACGCGCTCCCGGATAACCGGGTTCCTCAAGCCAGACCGTATCGTTGGGATCAATCAGCAACATCGACAGCAGTTGCAGCGCCTGCTGGGAACTGGTGGTGATCATGATGTGATCAGCGGAACACAGCACACCGCGTGACTGTTGCAGATAACCGGCAATCGCCTGGCGAAGGGGCGAATATCCCTGCGGATCGCCATAACCCAGCAAACGTTCGCCGTGCGTGCGCAGCTGTTTAGCGGTGATTTGCTTCCAGACTTTCAGGGGAAACGCGCGTAAATCCGGGGAGCCCGCTGCAAAAGCCTTGGGGAACAGCGGGTCGTTGCAGCCGCCGGTTGCCACAATATTCCGGCCACGTGCTGAAAGCGTGGAAAATTTCGCTGGTGCGCTGCCGTTCGCACGCGGTGCGGAAGGGCGGGGAAGCGACTGGCTGACGAACGTGCCTTTTCCGGTCTGGCGCTGCAAATACCCTTCGGCCTCAATCTGCGCATAGGCTGCTTCCACTGTAATGCGTGAGAGTTTTAAATCGGCAGCCAGCATTCGTGAAGAAGGAAGCCGCTGCCCGACAGCCAGCGCACCGGTATTAATGGCCTGCCGCAGAACCGTGCAAAGCCGGTCGCGCAGACCGGGCATTTCGCCCGCGTTTTCAAAAAGAGTAATCAGTGCTGACGGTTGAGGCAGGATAGTCATAATGGGTCTTATTGATGCACGTAAATTGGTATTAATCATAAGGCCAAAACAAGAGATGATGGACCTGTTTTCAACACAGTAAATTGCAGAGGAAAATTTTATGTCACAGACGTCTTATGTTCTGGCTTACGAACCGCCTTCTCCCGAAGTCAGCGCGGCCTATTTACAGTCAAAACTGAGCTTTTATACCGATGCCGTGGATGTGGCAGCCGATTTACAAAATGGCGTGACCGGCATTGTGGTTATTGATACCCGTTCTGCTGAACATTATGCGCGCGGTCATGTGCCCGGTGCGGTCAGTTTTCCGCATAAAAATATGACGGCAGAAAGCACCCTCGGCCTAAATAAAGACGTCGTGTATGTGACGTATTGCGACGGGATTGGCTGTAACGGTTCTACGCAGGGCGCGTACAAACTGGCGAAGCTGGGGTTTCGCGTGAAAGAAATGATCGGCGGGCTGGATTTCTGGACTCGTGACCGGCATCCGGTCGAGAAGGGCGAAGCGCGCGGAGTTTATCCGGCGGACTCCGCCCCTGAAGATTGCGGCTGTGCGTGAGCAGCGCCTTAAAAGACCGCCCACAGTAGCAATACGACGACCACAAAAGCGATAAACACTAACGGTTTGCCGCCGAGCGCTTGCATGGAAGGCGGCAACATGGCCACGAAAGGATTCATGATCGGCTGCGGATCGGTACGTGAGACGGTGGTAAAGCTGTCATCGATGTCTTCCGCGTGCGGGGAGCGGTCAACGCGCTGGCTGAACAATACGCCAATCAGGTCACTGACCTGAACCGGCGTCAGCGGCGTGGATAACGTCGCGCTGAAACGGTTTTCGACATACTCGGTGAGCTGACGTATTTCATGCGTGCTGGCCGGTTGTTTCAGTACGCTCAGCAGTGTTGTCAGCGTCGGCGCAGTGGTTTGCTGGCTGAGTGACGCTTTTACCTGCATGAACTGGCTTAACAGCTGAAAATGCTTAGCCGGGATCGAATCGCCGACTTTTACGCCCACCAGATTGAACAGTTCCTGCCAGACTTTGACCGGCGCTTCACCGGTAGCCGCGCTGAGACGTGTGACCAGTTGTTGCAGGCTGTTATGTTCCGCAGGCAGCAGGGGGCGATCGGTGACCGGCGTCTGCTGAGGTTGTGGAATATTCATCTGGCGTGTCTGGATCAGATCCAGCACTTGCTGAAGCTGCGGATGCGTCAGCTGGCTCAGAACAGTATGACCAAAGTTCTGGCGAATAAAATCACTGACGGCCTGACGATTATTGCCCTGCGGCAACAGCTCGGTCAGCTGCAACATCAGCTGGCGGGTCGCGTGGCTGTCCTGCGCCTGAGTCAGTTTCCCCTGCAACAACGTCTGCGCCTGAGGAAATTGTGATGAGGTGATTTCCGCACCATGAGGCAGCGAAAGATCGTGGCGCAGGTTGGCCCAGATCTCAGCAGATTTTATGGGAGTCAGCGCCATCAGTTTCACAATCAGCTTTTCCAGCGTGGTGCGCTGTGCCGGTGTGAGCGGTAATTCGCCTCCCGGTTTAACCGGAACGGTCTGACCCTGGGGCTGTGTTCTGTTGTCGCCAACCGGCATGCCCGGGCCGCTCAAAGGTTGCATATCACCGTCCTTCGCTGGAAATTTAAACGTCGCTTGATGAGTAAGCGCGGCGCAAAGCGCAGAAGCGCCTCATCATACCTGCAAAGTGTTTTAACCGACACCGTGAATAGCAGCCCGGTGAACATTCATGAGGATATTGTTTCTGAAAACGGCGGGTAAAAACATCTTACTGTACGCAAAAGCGTAAAAGGGGAAGGTGCCATCCCCCTGAACGGGGGATGGCAGAGAGGTTTAACGCGTTTCTTTGTGCCGTTCGCCGGATGTGCGGCCAAACAAAGGCTTACGCAGACGCTGTGCAAGGATAACCCCGACCAGCGTGATGCCGCCGCCGATCAGATGGTAGCTTTGCAGGTGTTCATGCAGGAACAACACCGCAATTATTGCTGTGAAAATGGGTGACAGGTTCATGAAAATAGAGGCTTTGTTCGCGCCGAGGCGGATAACGCCCTGTATCCATAAAAAAGGCGCAATGATTGATGCGGGGATCCCCGCGAAAACCACCAGCGGAATATTGTGTACGGTCAGGCTGACATCTTTCGCCATCAGGAAGTTAGGCAGCAACAGTAAGACGCCGAAAATTATCTGCACATACAACGACTGCCAGTTCGGCAGCGGGATCGCCCATCGTTTGGTCAGGACGCCATACAGCGCGTAGGACGCCGATGCGGCAAACATCATCAGCTCACCGGTGCCGATACCGTGTTGCAGCAACTGCGCCGGATCCCCCGCACTGACCAGCCAGATTAATCCGCTGAGAGAAACAATGCTGCCCACGGCCACACCGACCGTCGGTACCACGCTCAACATAAACAAGCTAATCAGAACGGTCAGCAGCGGGATCAGGGAGTTAAGGATCCCCATAAACAGGGCGCTGACGCTGTGCGCGGCGTAATACGCCAGGCTCTGATAAAGCACCATTCCAAGCAGGCCAAGGATCAGCAGTTTCCACCAGTATTGTCTGACGGCTTGCAGGTTACGCAGAACGCCGGGCAGGACAAAAGGCGTTAGCGTCACTAGCGCCAGAAGCCAGCGGTAGAAAGAGATAGCAGCCGGGTCTATCGTACCTGAGGCTGCCTTGCTGACGACCGCATTCAGTGACCAGATCAGCACGGCCAGCAGCGGAAAAAGTACATTCATTGGAAATTGTCTCTGAGTAAATCGTAACGCAAGTGTACGATTGTCTTATTTGTTAGAGATAACGATAATCAGACAACTGTTCAAGCAATTAAGACAATTGCAGTATCGCTCACAGACAATAGGGTTTTATGCCAACTCCACGTGCTTCATCTCAGCATCCGTCGTCTCCCCGCTATTATCCGCCGTTGCCGGAAAAAGTGCCGGTGACACTGTTGTTTCGCGGCGAGATTGTTGAAGGGAATTCCGAGTATGTTCAGCATTCACATCCGTGGAGCCAGATTATCTGCGTGAAGTCCGGCGTTCTGGCGATGCTGGTCGGGGGGAAGCGCTATCTGGCACCACGCGAGTTTGCGATCTGGGTGCCCGCCGGCGTGGAGCATTCCAGTTATAACCGCAAAACGACGCGATTTTGTGCGATTGATATCGCTCCGGCGCTGAATCAAGATCTGCCTTCCACGCCGTGTTTGCTGACGCCGACGGCCATTTTCAATGCAATCGCTGATGACTGCTTTTCGCGCAATATGTCGGAGCCGGTCACTGAAGCGGACCTGCGCATGTGTCGCGTGCTGCTGGATCAAATCAGTCTGGCACCGCGTCAGAATACCTATCTGCCCACTTCCGAAGATAAATTGCTCTCGCCGGTGCTGAGTGCGCTGGAAAAAAATCCGGCGGATAATACGCCGCTGGCGCAATGGGCGACGCAGGTTTATACCACCGAACGGACGCTTTCGCGCCGCTGCCAGCAGGAGTTAGGCATGGGATTTGCGCAGTGGCGTCAGCGGTTGCGCTTTCTGCATGCCATCTCGTTGTTAGAGCAGGGTAAAACCGTACATGAGATTGCGCTGGATGTAGGATATAGCTCGGCGTCGGCGTTTATTGCCATGTTCCAGCACATTTCCGGCACCACGCCACAACGTTTTCGTAACGACAGGTAAACCCGGTTGGGATCTCATTTCATATCGTGGCAAAATCAGTGTCCTCTTTATTTTCTATTCTTTCTTAGGCCTTGCTGCCGGAGACAAACGTGAAAATCCTGGTTGATGAAAATATGCCGTATGCCGTCGAGCTTTTTAGCCGGCTGGGGAACGTGCAGGCCGTGCCTGGCCGCCCAATTCCACAAGATGCGCTCAATGATGCTGACGCGCTGATGGTGCGGTCCGTGACGAAAGTGAACGAAAGTTTGCTGGCGGGAAAACCGGTGAAATTTGTAGGTACCGCAACAGCGGGTACCGATCACGTTGATGACGCATGGCTTGCCACGCAGGGTATTGGCTTCTCGGCGGCGCCGGGTTGCAATGCGATTGCGGTAGTGGAATATGTCTTTTCTTCGCTCCTGATCCTTGCGCAGCGCGATGGTTTTCAGCTGCGCGACAAAACGGTCGGGATCATAGGCGTCGGTAATGTGGGTTCGCGCCTGAACGCCCGTCTGGAAGCGCTGGGTGTCCGTACGCTGCTTTGCGATCCGCCGCGCGCCGATCGTGGCGATGCCGGTGAATTCTGGCCGCTGGAAAAACTGGTCGCCGAAGCCGATATTCTGACGTTCCATACTCCGCTGAACATGTCAGGCCCTTATGCCACGCATCATCTGGTCGACGCGGATTTACTGGCGCGTCTGCCGGGTGACCGTATTCTGATTAACGCCTGCCGTGGTGAAGTTGTCGACAACGCCGCGCTGCTTGAAGCACTTAACGGCAGCAAAAAACTGACCGCCGTGCTGGATGTCTGGGAACCGGAACCTGATTTATCGCTGGCGCTGCTGGATAAAGTCGCCATCGGGACGGCGCACATTGCCGGTTACAGTCTGGAAGGCAAAGCACGTGGCACCACGCAGGTTTTCGAAGCGTTCAGCCAGTTCATCGGACAACCGCAAACCGTGCCGCTGGAATCCTTACTTCCTGCTCCGGAATTTGCCGAAGTGATGCTCAGTGGCGCGCTCAGCGAAGCCAAACTGCTGCGGCTTATCCACTTAGTGTATGATGTGCGCCGCGATGACCGGCCTTTGCGCCGTGTGGCCGGGAAACCGGGCGAATTCGATAAGCTGCGCAAGTTCTATGAAGAACGTCGCGAGTGGTCATCTTTGCGGGTGATTTGCGACGATGCAGCAACTGCTGATGTGCTGAAAAAACTGGGTTTTAACAGCGTTACGGGCTAAGCCTTAACGCGCCCTTAAGCTTTTTAGCCTACAGTGACGCGATAACTATTTGAAAGCAGGGCGGTGATTATTCATCGCCCCTTGTATTTTGTACTTTTATTTCTGGAGAATACCAACATGTCTGATGGCTGGAATATTGCGCTGCTTGGCGCGACGGGTGCAGTCGGTGATGCGTTACTGGAATTATTGGCTGATCGTCAGTTCCCGGTTGGTGAGCTCTTCCCGCTGGCCAGCGACCGCAGTGCGGGTCAGACCGTGCGCTTTAATGGCAAAAGCCTGCGCGTGCAGCTGGCATCCGGGTTTGACTGGTCCCAGGTTCAGCTGGCGTTCTTTGTTGCCGGTACCGAAGCCTCGACGTTGTATGCCGAAGAAGCCGCCAATCAGGGGTGTCTGGTGATTGACAGCAGCGGTCTGTTCTCACTCGAAAACGATATTCCGCTGGTGGTGCCGGGCGTGAACCCGGACGCGCTGTCCCATTATCGTAACCGTAATATCGTGGCGGTTGCTGACAGCCTGACCAGCCAGCTTCTGACGGCGATCAAGCCGCTGACCGAACAGGCCGGTCTTGCCCGCCTGCACGTCACTTCTCTGCTCTCTGTTTCCGCGCTGGGCAAAGCCGCCGTGGACGAACTGGCCGGGCAAAGCGCCCGTCTGCTCAACGGTATCCCGGCAGAAGAAGGTATTTTCACTAAGCAGCTGGCGTTTAACCTGTTGCCGCTGGTGAGTGACGAAGAGGGCAGCGTTCTTCAGGAACGTCGTCTGGTCGATCAGGTTCGCAAAGTTCTGCAAAATGACGGTCTGCCAATTTCCGTCAGCTGTGTGCAGTCACCGGTATTTTATGGCCATGCGCAGGTTGTGCATCTTGAAGGTTTGCGTCCGCTGTCTGCGGACGAGGCGCGTACTGAACTCGAACGTATCGATGATATCAGCCTCAGCGAAGAAGATGATTTCCCGACACAGGTCAGCGACGCTTCCGGTAACGCGAATCTGAGCATCGGTTGTATCCGCAATGACTACGGCGTGCCTGAATTACTGCAATTCTGGTCAGTGGCTGACAACGTGCGTTTCGGCGGTGCCCTGATGGCGGTTGAGACCGCAGAAAAACTGATTAACGAATACTGGTACTGATAATGTCCGATGATGTAATTGCTGACGTCGCGGCTCCGGTTGTTGCGGGTCGCGTAGCGTTAGGCATTGAGTACAACGGCAGTGAATATTATGGCTGGCAGAGACAGCAGGGCGCGGCGAGCGTCCAGGAATGTCTGGAAAAAGCCCTGAGCCGCGTGGCGGATGCGTCAATTGTGGTGCTCTGCGCCGGGCGTACCGACGCGGGTGTCAGTGCCACCGGGCAGGTGGTGCATTTCGATACGCCGGTTTTGCGCAAAGATGCCGCATGGACGATGGGCGTCAATACCCATCTGCCGAAAGATATTGCCGTGCGCTGGTGTGCCAGTGTTCCTGAAGATTTTCATGCACGCTTCAGCGCCACGGCACGCCGTTATCGCTACGTAATTTACAATAATCGCTACCGTTCGGCGATTTTGCATACCGGTGTGACGCACGTCCACATGCCGCTTGATGTGGAAAAAATGCAACTCGCCGGGCAGGCATTGCTCGGGGAAAACGATTTTACGTCGTTCCGTGCGTCCCAGTGCCAGTCGCGCACGCCCTGGCGTTATGTGATGCATCTGAATGTCAGCCGCCACGGTAATTATGTGGTGGTCGATATCAAGGCGAACGCCTTTGTACATCATATGGTGAGAAATATTGTTGGCAGCCTGGTCGAAATCGGTGCAGGAAATCAGCCGGTAGGCTGGATGGCAGAATTGCTGGCAGCGAAAGATCGCAATCTGGCTGCGGCGACCGGAAAACCGGAAGGGTTGTATCTGGTATCTGTTGATTATCCTGAGAAATTTGCATTACCTCAGGTCAATATGGGCCCCTTGTTCCTGGAAGATTAGGGAACAGTACACGTGATTTTTACGCCACGTTTTTAAGAATACATGGGACGGTAAATCAAATGAGTTTTATCCACTTTATTATTGATTTTATTCTTCATATTGATGTGCATTTAGCGGAGCTGGTTGCGCAGTATGGCATCTGGGTTTACGGGATTTTGTTCCTGATCCTGTTTTGTGAAACGGGTCTGGTGGTGACGCCGTTTTTACCGGGCGACTCGCTGCTGTTTGTGGCTGGCGCGCTGGCGGCATTGCCGGGTAATGACATTAACGTACATGTGATGGTGTTGCTGATGGCAATTGCGGCGATCCTCGGCGATGCGGTGAACTACACTATCGGACGGGTGTTTGGTGAGCGGCTGTTCAGCAATCCGGATTCGAAAATTTTCCGTCGCAGTTATTTAGACAAAACGCACAAGTTTTACGAGAAACATGGCGGCAAAACGATTATTCTTGCGCGCTTCGTGCCAATCGTCCGGACTTTTGCGCCGTTTGTAGCGGGTATGGGGCATATGTCCTACCGACACTTTGCGGCCTATAACGTGATTGGTGCGCTGATTTGGGTGCTGCTGTTTACCTACGCGGGCTACCTGTTTGGCGATCTGCCAATTGTTCAGGAAAATCTGAAATTACTGATTGTTGCCATCATCGTGGTTTCTATTCTGCCGGGTGTGGTAGAAGTCTGGCGGCACAAACGCGCAGCGGCGAAAGAAAAGCGTCAGCAGGATTAATCTGCGGCGATTTTTTGCGCAAGCGCTTTAAAATTTAAGACATTAAACCAGAGGGTGGACCAGTTTTTTATCCACAGTGTCTGGCCGTTATGGTTTAATGAGCGACAATTTATGGTCTGTTCCTGCGAACAACCCTTCTGCAATGCGGTGTGTGAGGTTTTTTGACACTCCGTGCGCAGGCGTATTTGGGTAGGTTTCAGGGGACTTGTTACAGCATGAACAGCGGACTGGCTTCGGCCGGGTTCAAACAGAAAGGTTATCGATGAGCTGGATTGAACGAATTCTTAGTAAGAGCACTGACTCGCAAACCCGTAAGGCAAGTATTCCTGAGGGCGTCTGGACTAAATGTGACAGCTGCGGGCAGGTTCTTTACCGCGCCGAGCTTGAGCGCAACCTCATGGTTTGCCCTAAGTGTGACCACCATATGCGTCTTACCGCGCGTATGCGTCTGTCCACTTTCATGGACGAGGGTAGTGAGGTTGAATTAGGCAGCGAGCTTGAGCCTAAAGATGTTCTGAAGTTTAAAGATTCCAAAAAATACAAAGATCGTCTGGTTGCTGCACAGAAAGAAACCAACGAAAAAGACGCCCTGATCGTCATGAAAGGCACGCTGTTCGGTATGCCAATCGTGGTAGCTTCTTTTGAATTTGCCTTCATGGGCGGTTCAATGGCGTCGGTGGTGGGGGCTCGCTTTGTGCGTGCCGTTGAACAGGCGATGGAAGATAACTGCCCGCTGGTATGCTTCTCTGCCAGTGGCGGTGCGCGTATGCAGGAAGCGCTGATGTCGCTGATGCAGATGGCGAAAACCAGCGCCGCATTGGCGAAATTGCAGGAACGCGGTCTGCCGTACATTTCTGTACTGACTGACCCGACCATGGGTGGCGTTTCTGCCAGCCTGGCAATGCTGGGCGACATCAACGTCGCTGAGCCGAAAGCGCTGATCGGTTTCGCCGGTCCACGTGTTATCGAGCAAACAGTTCGTGAAAAGCTGCCGCCGGGCTTCCAGCGCAGTGAATTCCTGATTGAGAAAGGCGCGATTGATATGATCGTGCGTCGTCCGGACATGCGCGCCAAACTCGGCAGCGTTCTGGCGAAACTGACCGGGCACCCGGAGCCGAATGTGGTTGACGTCCATGTTCCTGTCAACGGTTCTGCCGCTGACCATCATCAGGATGCCTGATCGGACGAGGTAAAAGCCGGTCAGTTTTCGGGCGGTAACCTGTTTTATGCCGCCCGGCACCTCCTGGCTGTGCTTTTACTCTTCGTCAGTTCTGACAAAGAGGGCATTGCCTGCTATCACAGTCTGGTGATGTAGTGTCGAAGTGAACCTAACTCAGGTTGAACGGGACTCATGCAAAATCAACTTATCCCTCAAGCCACGTCGCCTTTGGCCACGTGGCTTTATTATCTTGAAAACCTCCATTCTCAGGCTATCGAGCTTGGCCTTGACCGGGTCAAAGCGGTGGCGACAAAACTTGATTTGCTGACACCTGCGCCACGCGTCTTTACCGTCGCAGGAACCAACGGCAAAGGCACCACCTGTGCGACGCTGGAAGCCATTCTGATGGCCGCGGGTTACCGTGTGGGCGTTTACAGTTCCCCGCACCTTGTCCGCTATACCGAGCGCGTCCGTATTCAGGGCGCAGAGTTGCCTGAGTCTGCGCACTGTGCCTCTTTTGCGCTGCTGGAAGCCGGGCGGGGCGATATTTCCCTGACCTATTTCGAGTACGGCACGCTGTCGGCGTTACAGCTGTTCAAACAGGCGAAGCTGGATATTGTTATCCTCGAAGTCGGGCTGGGCGGGCGTCTGGATGCGACCAATATCGTTGATGCGGACGTATCGGTCGTCACCAGCATCGCGCTGGATCATACTGACTGGCTCGGCTCAGATCGCGAGAGCATTGGCCGCGAGAAAGCCGGTATTTTCCGTTCAGGCAAACCAGCCGTAGTCGGTGAGCCGGATATGCCGCTATCTATTGCCAATGTGGCAAAAGAGAAACATGCAGATTTATACCGCCGGGGTGAGAGCTGGAATTTCGCGGCAAACGCCGGAAACTGGCGCTGGGCGGCTTTGCAGGATGGCGAAGAAGTCACCATACTGGACGGATTGCCGCTGCCGAATGTTCCGCTGCCGAATGCCGCGACGGCACTGGCCGCGTTGCATTATTCGGCGCTGGATATTCCTGAAGAGGCGTTACGCAGCGGCTTACAGCGTGCTGCGCTGCCGGGGCGTTTCCAGACGGTCAGTGAATCGCCACGCCTGATCCTTGACGTCGCGCACAACCCGCACGCCGCGGCTTATCTGGCCGGACGCCTGGCTGAACAGCCGCGCCATGGCGGGAAAGTGCGTGCGGTGGTGGGAATGTTGAAAGACAAAGATATTGCCGGTACGCTGGCTTGTCTTTCGCCTCAGGTGGATGAATGGTATTGCGCACCGCTGGAAGGGCCACGTGGCGCCAGCGTTGAAGAACTGGCCTCGCACCTGAATCAGGCGCGCCGGTTTGATGATGTGGAGTCTGCCTGGAGACAGGCTATGCAGGAGGCGGCTCCTCAGGATATTGTGATTGTCTGCGGTTCGTTCCACACCGTAGCTCACGTAATGGATGCTATCGACACGGGGAAAAACAGTGGCAAGTAAGTTTCAAAATCGTCTGGTCGGGACGGTCATTCTGGTGGCGCTGGGCGTTATCATTTTGCCCGGTTTACTCGACGGCAAGAAAAAGCATTATGAAGACGAATTTGCGTCTATTCCATTGGTGCCAAAACCGGGTGATGTTGAGGAACAGGATTCTGTACCGCCTGTCACGCAGTCATTGCCCGCTCAGCCGCCGGAAGGCGCAAATCAGGCTATGAACGGTGCGCAGGACATCGACAGTGCGGCAACCAATACCAATGCCGCAAATCATGGCAACGTAGCGCCGGGGAATACGACGGTCGAAGCACCGCCGGTCACGACGCTGCCTGAGCAGAAGAAACCGGTGCAAACGGCGCCAGCAAAACCTGTTCAGCAGAAGCCAAAAACGATTGAACCTAAACCGCTGGCGGAAGCCAAACCGGTGGTGAAACCAAAACCGGTCGAACAGCCGAAGCCGGTCGAGCAACCGAAGGTCGTCGCTGAACAGCCGAAACCGGTTGAACAACCGAAAGCCGTGGAACAGCCTAAGCCTGCGCCGGAAGAAAAAGCGCCGGCGGGTCAGTCTTATGTTGTGCAGCTCGGCGCATTGAAAAATGCGGCGAAAGCGACCGAGATTGTTGCGACTCTGCGGCTTTCCGGGTTCCGTGCTTATTCTGTTCCGGCGACGCCGGTGCAGGGACAAATCACGCGGCTTTATGTGGGCCCGGATGCGTCAAAACAAAAACTGGAAGCTTCACTCCCTCAGCTGCAACAGCTCAGCGGGTTAGGCGGACAGGTGCGCGCTTATTCGGCGCACTAATCTTGCGGTTCCCCGTGAGAGCGGGGAGGCCGGAAGGCACTAAAAACACAAAAAATACCAGGGAGGGCACAAGCGATTTGTGCCCTTTTTCTATAAGATCGCCGGGTTGGGATTTTATAGGTTTATGCTGCGGTTGAGGTTTTTTTAATCGCTATTATTAATTTGTCTGACCGGCTGATTTCCGCTACGCAAACGTTTTCTTTTTCTGTTAGAATTCGCAGCGATTTGGATGCCGGGGTAGACGCGACTGGATTAGACACTGGAATTGTTAATGGTCTGGATTGATTACGTCATCATTGCGGTTATCGGATTTTCTGCTTTAGTCAGTTTAATCCGTGGCTTTGTTCGCGAGGCTTTATCACTGGTTACCTGGGCTTGCGCCTTCTTTGTAGCCAGTCATTATTACCCGTATCTCGCCATCTACTTCACGCGTTTCGAAGATGAGTTAGTTCGAAACGGGATCGCAATTGCCATCTTGTTCATCGCGACGTTGATCGTAGGTGCAATTGTCAACTATGTGATCAGTTCACTGGTTGAAAAAACCGGGTTGTCCGGCACTGACAGGGTGTTAGGTGTGTGCTTCGGCGCACTGCGCGGCGTACTTATCGTCTCCGCGATGCTGTTCTTCCTGGATACCTTCACCAGTTTTTCGCAAAGTGACGACTGGAAACAATCCCAGTTGATCCCACAGTTCAGTTATATCATCAGGTGGTTCTTTGACTACCTGCAGAGCACGTCGAGTTTCTTGCCAAAACATATTTAGTTCTGGCAGCGCTGAAGAGGAAAAGACAACATGTGCGGTATTGTCGGTATCGCCGGTTTCATGCCGGTAAACCAGTCGATTTATGACGCGTTAACGGTGCTACAACACCGTGGGCAGGATGCTGCTGGCATCACCACCATCGATGCCAATAACAATTTCCGTTTACGGAAAGCCAATGGCCTGGTGAAAGATGTTTTTGAAGCCCGCCATATGCAACGCTTACAAGGCAACATGGGTATCGGCCATGTTCGCTATCCAACGGCTGGCAGTTCCAGTGCCTCAGAAGCTCAACCTTTTTACGTCAACTCTCCGTTCGGCATCACACTCGCCCACAACGGTAACCTGACCAATGCTCACGAATTAAGAAGCAACCTGTTCGAAGGCCAGCGCCGTCATGTGAACACGACTTCCGATTCTGAAATCTTGCTCAATATCCTGGCGAGTGAACTGGACCGTTTCCAGCATTACCCGCTGGAAGCCGACAACATTTTCGCCGCTGTGGCTGCCGTGAACCTGAAAATTCGTGGTGCTTATGCCTGCGTGGCGATGATCATCGGCCATGGTATGCTGGCGTTCCGCGACCCGCACGGTATCCGTCCGCTGGTTATCGGTAAACGTACGCTGGAAGATGGCCGCAACGAGTATATGGTCGCATCTGAAAGCGTAGCGCTTGATACGCTGGGCTTCGAGTTCCTGCGTGACGTCGCGCCGGGCGAAGCGGTGTACATCACCGAGAAAGGCCAGCTGTTTACCCGCATGTGTGCTGAGAATCCTCAGTACAATCCGTGCCTGTTCGAGTATGTGTATTTCGCGCGTCCGGACTCCTTCATCGACAAAATTTCCGTCTACAGCGCCCGTGTCCGTATGGGTGAAAAGCTGGGCGCAAAAATTGCCCGTGAATGGGAAGATCTGGATATCGATGTGGTCATTCCGATCCCGGAAACCTCCTGCGATATCGCGCTGGAAATCGCGCGTATTCTGGATAAACCGTACCGTCAGGGTTTTGTGAAAAACCGCTATGTAGGCCGTACCTTTATCATGCCGGGCCAGCAGGAACGCCGTAAATCTGTACGTCGTAAACTGAACGCTAACCGCGCTGAGTTCCGTGATAAAAATGTGCTGCTGGTCGATGACTCCATCGTGCGCGGCACTACCTCTCAGCAAATTGTTGAGATGGCGCGTGAAGCCGGTGCACGACGTGTTTATCTGGCCTCTGCGGCGCCGGAAATTCGTTTCCCGAACGTTTACGGCATCGATATGCCAAGCGCAAATGAACTGATTGCTCATGGTCGCGAAGTCAGCGAAATCAACCAGATCATTGGTGCCGATGCGTTAATCTTCCAGGACCTGAGCGACCTTATCGCCGCAGTGAAAGAAGACAATACCGACATCGAGAAATTCGAATGTTCCGTGTTCGACGGTGTATACGTCACCAAAGACGTTGACCAGAACTATCTGGAATACCTCGAAGCGCTGCGCAACGACGACGCTCAGGCGTTGCGTGGTCAGCAGGAAGCGGAAAACCTTGAGATGCACAACGAAGGCTGATTAGCCGGTTGCTGACATCCGCTTAAACGCGCTCCTCCGGTGAACTCCGGGCGGGCGCGTTTTTTTATGTCTGAATTTATGTCAGTATTGGCGGCATCAGGTCCGGTAACATTTTCTAAGGCAGTGTTCATGAAACGACTTATTGTCGGTATTTCCGGCGCCAGCGGCGCAATTTATGGTGTCAGGCTTTTGCAGGTTTTGCAGAGCGTACCGGATATTGAAACCCATCTGGTGATGAGCAATGCCGCCCGCCAGACGCTGACGCTGGAAACGGATCTGACACTGCGCGATGTTCAGGCGCTGGCCGACGTCGTGCATGATTCCCGCGATATCGCCGCCAGTATCTCCTCCGGCTCATTTAAAACCACGGGCATGGTGATTTTGCCTTGTTCGGTCAAAACCCTTTCCGGCATTGTGAACAGTTATACCGACGGTTTACTGACGCGCGCGGCGGATGTTGTGCTCAAGGAAAGGCGACGCCTTGTACTTTGCGTGCGTGAAACCCCGCTGCATCTGGGGCATTTACGGCTGATGACGCAGGCCGCCGAGCTGGGCGCGATTATTATGCCGCCGGTTCCGGCGTTTTATCACCGGCCGGCAACCGTGGAAGATATTATCGATCAGACCGTCAACCGGGTGATCGACCAGTTTGATATCGAGCTTCCGCAAGACTTATTTGTTCGATGGCAGGGCAGTCACTAAACTTTCTCACCGCGTTACGCACCTCTTTTGCGCAATACCGTTACATTGCACCAACAATGATCACAATTTGATTCATTAAGGTGCAGTGTTCACGGGCGCTTCAGCTATTCTTCCTTCAGACCTTTGAAAACTTTCATTATCCCGATGCTTTTTTGAACGGTTTTCGTTCTTCATGAGATGAAAATGACCTTACGGAGAAACGGCACGGAACGTGCATGAGAAAACCTGGCAAAAAGCCATTTGCGCCGTTCAGCAAACTATAAAAAGACGTTCATTCACGCACACACAACCACAACAGATGAATAATCACTGAGGCTAATGTATGAAAAAGTTGTTCAAGGTTCTTCCGCTGGTTCTGGTCTTAGCCAGTGCAGGTAGTGCATTTGCTGCCGCGCCTAAAGCAATTAATATCGGTACTGATCCGACTTACGCCCCATTTGAATCAAAAGACTCCAGCGGCAAGCTGGTAGGTTTTGATATCGACCTGGCTAACGAGATGTGTAAACGCGCAGCCATCAAATGTACTTACGTTGAAAGTGACTTTGATGCGCTGATCCCTTCTCTGAAAGCGAAGAAAATTGATGCGATTATCTCTTCCCTGTCGATCACTGAAAAACGTCAGCAGGAAATTGATTTCACGGAAAAACTGTACGCGGCTAACGCCCGTCTGATCGCGCCAAAAGGTTCTAAAATTCTGCCAACGCTGGACGCGCTGAAAGGCAAAAACGTCGGTGTTCTGCAAGGTTCTACTCAGGAAGCCTATGCCAACGCAATGTGGCAGCCAAAAGGCATCAACGTGGTGGCTTACCAGAACCAGGATCTGATCTACGCTGATCTGGCCTCAGGTCGTCTGGATGTGGCTTTCCAGGATGAAGTGGCAGGCAGCGAAGGCTTCCTGAAACAGGCTGCCGGTAAAGATTACGCGTTCGCGGGTCCTTCCGTGAAAGACGATAAATTCTTCGGTGTGGGCACAGGCATGGGTCTGCGTAAGAACGAAACCGATTTGCAGGCTGCGCTAAACAAAGCATTCGACAGCATGCGTAAAGACGGCACTTACGACAAACTGGCCAAAAAATACTTCGATTTTGACGTTTACGGCGGCTGATTTGCGCTGTGAGATGTGCCAAAGGGAGCGGTTCGCCGCTCCCTGCGGTTCTGACGCAGGGTTAGCGTAACCTGCGCCGGGATCCACTGAAGACAGGACAAATACATGCTGTATGGGTATTCCCAGGTAATTATCCAGGGCACATTGGTGACACTGGAGCTGGCGATTTCGTCAGTGATTTTAGCGTTGGTGATCGGGCTTATCGGGGCGGGCGGGAAACTGTCAAAAAGCCGGGTTATTTCGGGTATTTTTGGTTGTTACACCACGCTTATTCGCGGCGTCCCTGACCTGGTTTTAATGTTGCTTATTTTCTACGGATTGCAGATTGCGCTTAACAGCCTGACTGAATCCTTAGGTTTTTCTCAGATTGATATCGATCCTATGAGCGCGGGTATTATTACCCTGGGTTTTATTTACGGCGCTTATTTTACCGAGACGTTCCGCGGTGCTTTTATGGCGGTTCCCCGCGGTCAGATTGAAGCCGCGACGGCGTTTGGTTTCAGCGGCTCGCAGATTTTTCGTCGTATTTTATTCCCGGCCATGATGCGTTTTGCGCTGCCCGGCATTGCCAACAACTGGCAGGTTATTTTGAAAGCCACCGCGCTGGTGTCCCTGCTTGGCCTGAATGACGTGGTGAAAGCGACGCAGCTGGCAGGCAAAGGCACGTATCAGCCTTTCTACTTCGCGATTGTCGCGGGTGTGGTTTATCTGATTTTCACCACGCTGTCGAACGGCGTGCTGGTCTGGCTTGATCGCCGTTATTCGCTGGGTGTGAAGAGGGCGGACCTATGATCGAAATTTTACAACAATACGGCATGTCCTTGCTGTACAGCGACGGTTACCGTTTTACCGGACTGGCGATCACGCTGTGGCTGTTAATAAGCTCCGTCGTGATGGGCGGATTACTGGCGGTGCCGATGGCGGTTGGCCGCGTTTCCTCCAACAAATTCCTGCGCTATCCAATCTGGCTTTATACCTACGTTTTTCGCGGTACACCGCTTTACGTGCAGCTGCTGGTGTTTTACTCCGGCATGTACAGCCTGGAAATTGTGCGTGGCACAGACTTCCTCAATGCTTTCTTCCGCAGCGGGCTGAACTGTACGATTTTGGCGCTGACGCTCAATACCTGCGCGTACACCACCGAGATTTTTGCCGGCGCGATCCGCTCCGTTCCGCACGGTGAAATTGAAGCGGCTAATGCTTACGGTTTCTCACGCTTTAAACTGTATACCTGCATTATTTTGCCGTCGGCTCTGCGCACCGCGCTGCCTGCGTACAGTAACGAAGTGATTCTGATGCTGCATTCCACCGCGCTGGCCTTTACCGCCACGGTGCCGGATGTGCTGAAAATCGCCCGTGATATTAACTCCGCGACCTATCAGCCTTTTTACGCATTCGGGATTGCGGCGGTGATTTATCTTTGTGTTTCTTTTGTCCTGATTGGTCTGTTCCGCAAGGCGGAAAAACGCTGGCTGGCGCACGTGAAGCCTCAGTCAAGCCACTGATAAAAATAACCATTGCGGATATAAATATTATGCCAGAAAACAAATTAGCGGTTCTCGACTTACACAAACGCTACGGTGACCACGAAGTGCTGAAAGGCGTGTCTTTGTCTGCGAATGCGGGCGATGTCATCAGCATTATCGGTTCGTCCGGTTCCGGGAAAAGTACCTTTTTGCGCTGCATTAACTTCCTGGAAAAACCGAGCGAAGGTTCGATCAGCGTCAATAATCAGGATATCCGTATGGTGCGCGACACCGACGGGCAACTGAAAGTTTTCGACAAAAAACAGCTGCAACTGCTGCGTACTAAACTGACGATGGTCTTCCAGCATTTCAACCTGTGGAGCCACATGACGGTGCTGGAAAACGTGATGGAAGCGCCGGTTCAGGTGCTGGGATTAAGCAAAGCCGAAGCGCGCGAACGTGCGGTGAAATACCTCGATAAAGTGGGCATCGATGCCCGTGCGCAGGGGAAATATCCGGTAAACCTGTCAGGCGGACAGCAACAGCGCGTGTCTATCGCGCGTGCACTGGCGATGGAACCGGAAGTGCTGCTGTTCGATGAACCGACGTCAGCACTTGACCCTGAACTGGTAGGCGAAGTCTTGCGCATCATGCAAAAACTGGCGGAAGAGGGGAAAACCATGGTGGTGGTCACACACGAAATGGAATTTGCCCGTCACGTTTCCAGCCATGTGATTTTCCTGCATCAGGGCGTTATCGAAGAGCAGGGTGATCCTGATGAAGTCTTTGGCAACCCGAAAAGTGCCCGTCTGCAACAGTTCCTTTCAGGTGCATTGAAGTGATATCCGTGCTCCTTCCCCTCTTACGAGGGGAAGGCTGGGATGGCGTGTGGGTTTTTCTCAACTAAAGCAGGATCAGCCTTTCGCAGCCAGCAGGCAAAGCTGTACGGTCAGTTCATAGGATTTCACAAACGAATTCACCGGCAGGAACTCATATTTCGAGTGGAAATTATGCGCGCCGGTGAAGTAGTTTGGCGTCAGCAAACCTTTCGCTGACAGCGCTGCGCCGTCGGTACCGCCGCGCATCGGGATCACTTTCGGCTCAACGCCAATCTCTTTAAGACCCGCAAAAATCAAATCAATCGCACGACGGTCTTCGCCGATGGCGCTGCTGATATTGCTGTAGGTATCGCTGATTTCAACTGACACTTTTGCCGCCGGATATTGCGCGGCAATGTCTTTCGCGACGTCGTGAATTTTCTGCTTACGTGCAGCAAAACTGGCGCTGTCAAAGTCGCGGATTGACGCGTTCAGCTTAGCCCCTTGCTGCGAGGCGCTCATGCCGTTAAACCACACATAACCTTCGCGGCCTTCGGTGTTTTCCGGCGTCTCAGCGCGGTCGAAATGACTGATGAAGTCCTGTGCCATCAGCAGCGGATTCACCAGCACGCCTTTGGCGGACATCGGATGCGCGGTGACGCCGGTAAAGGTAATTTCAGCAGCAGCAGCGTTGAAGTTTTCGTATACCACTTCGCCAAGCTCGCAGCAGTCTATGGTGTAAGCGAAATCCACGTCAAAACGGGCGAGATCCAGCGCTTTTGCGCCGCGCAGGCCGATCTCTTCATCAGGGACAAACGCTACCACGATATCGCCGTATTCCTGCTCTGCGCCGAGGTTTTCCAGCAGCGTCATCACCACGGTGACGGCCGCTTTATTGTCCGCGCCGAGTACGCTGGTGCCATCACTGAAAATAATCTCCTCGCCCAGATACGGTAAAATCTCAGGCCTTTCCGCAGGTCGCAGCCAGATATCCTGTTCTTTATTGAGACACAAATCATCGCCGGTGAAACGCAGCGTTTGCGGGTGAATGTCAGGGCGCAGGCCGACATCCACGGTATCAATATGCGTAATGAAACCGATGCGCGGGCCACCTTTTTTCGTGCCCGGTTTAACGGCAGTAACGGTCGCGTGTTCGTCAATCTGAATGTTTTCCAGACCGAGCTGGTGCAGCTCATCGGCCAGTAAACGCGCCATATCATGCTGCCCCGGCGTACTCGGCAGCGTAGTCGCACTGGCATCACTTTGTGACGTCACGGAGAGATAGCGGTAGAAACGTTCGGTAAGCTGTTTTGCGATTTGTGTCGACATCTTGACCTCTGAATGATCGCCAATAAGGTGTGTTGTTATAAGATTTTCATATATAACAAAGCATTACTAGGTGTTATCCAGATGTTAATCTGTTTTTGCTTTATGTTCCACGATGAAGAAGATCTAAACACTCTCCGGACAGGGAAAATAGGGAAAAGAATGAAACACAACATCTTAAAAATAAGCACAGGTTTACTGGCATTAGCCCTCACCGGCGGCGCTTCGGCGAAAACGCTGGTTTACTGCTCTGAGGGTTCGCCGGAGCAATTCAACCCGCAACTTTACACCTCGGGCACCTCGGTGGATGCCAGCGCCGTGCCGATTTACAACCGTCTGGTGGATTTCAAAACCGGCACGACGGAGCTGGTGCCAAGCCTGGCGGAAAGCTGGGATGTCAGCCCGGACGGCAAAACCTACACGTTCCATCTGCGCAAAGGCGTGAAATTCCAGAGCAGCAAACTGTTCACGCCGACCCGCGACTTTAATGCTGACGATGTTATCTTCTCGTTCATGCGTCAGAAAGACGAAAATAATCCTTACCATAAAATCTCCGGCGGCACGTATCTGAACTTCGACAGCCTGAAATTGGGTGATCTGATTGGCAGTATTGACAGGGTGGATGATTACACCGTGCGCTTCAATCTGACCCGCCCGGAAGCGCCATTTGTCGCCGATCTGGCCTGGTATTTTGCGTCTATCCTCTCGGCAGAATATGCCGATCAGATGCTGAAAGCCGGTACGCCGGAGAAGGTGGATCAGAACCCGATCGGCACCGGTCCGTTTGAGCTGGTGCAGTATCAGAAAGACACGCGCCTGCTGTACAAAGCGTTCCCGGATTACTGGCAGGGCAAATCTAAAATCGATCGTCTGGTGTACACCATCACGCCGGACGCCTCGATGCGCATGGCCAAGCTTGAGAAAAACGAATGTCAGGTGATGCCGTTCCCGAATCCGGCCGATCTTGATCGTCTGCGTGCCAACAAAGATATTAATCTGATGAGCAAATCCGGCCTGAACACCGGTTTCCTGTCGTTCAACACCCAGAAGCCACCGCTTGATAATGTGAAAGTGCGTCAGGCGCTGAGCATGGCGATCAATAAGCCGCAAATCATCGACGCTGTTTTCCACGGCACCGGAACTGTCGCCAAAACGCTGCTGCCAACGGGTGTCTGGAGTTATAACGATAAGCTGGTGGATTACGATTATTCGCCGGAGAAAGCCAAAGCCTTGCTGGCAGAAGCCGGGATGCCGAACGGTTTTGATATCGATCTGTGGGCGATGCCGGTTCAGCGTCCGTACAACCCGAACGCGCGCCGCATGGCGGAGATGATTCAGGCTGACTGGGCGAAGATTGGCGTGAAAGCGCACATCATCAGCTATGAGTGGGGCGAATATCAGACCCGTATCCGTAACGGCGAACATATGGCTGCGCTGATGGGCTGGACAACGGCCAACGGCGACCCGGATAACTTCTTCGGCCCGCTGTTTACCTGTAATGCAGCAAAAGGCGGTTCAAACTCCGCGAAATGGTGTTATCCGCCGTTCGACCAGCTGATTACCGAAGCCAAGGAAACCACCGACCATGCGAAGCGTGTCGCGCTCTACGAGCAGGCTCAGCAGATGATGCATGATCAGGCTCCTGCGGTGATGATCGCGCACTCGACGATTTTCGAACCTGTGAGGAAAGAAGTGAGTGGGTATGAGATTGACCCGTTTGGGAAACATGTTTTTTATCAGGTGGATGTGAAGGAGTAAAACGATCCGTGTAGTCTGCTCCTCCCCCTTTGCAGGGGGAGGAGCAACGCCAAAACGGTTTTTCTTCACATGCATGAGCAAGACTTGCCCAATCACCCCAGCAAATCCTCCAGGGCTTCTTTCAATTCCTGATGCTTAAACACAAATCCAGCTGCTTCCAGCCTGCGCGGCACGGCCCGCTGGCCTCCCAGCACCAGTACGGCGGATTCCCCCATCAGCAGGCGCACTACCGGCGCAGGCGCGCGCATAAACGCCGGGCGGTGCAGGACTTCACCGAGCAGGGCGCTGAACTGTTCATTGCGGGCAGGATAAGGCGAAGCCATATTGAACGGGCCGGAGAGCGTTTCGTGCGTCAGCAGGAAAATGATGCCATCAATCATGTCATCGATATGGATCCACGGCATATATTGCTGGCCATCGCCCAGCGGACCGCCCAGACCGGCGCGGAAAGGCAGCACCATTTTGGCCAGCGCGCCGCCTTTTTCAGCCAGAACGATACCCGTACGCAGCAGACAAACGCGGGTTCGCGGGCTTTCGGCAGTCAGCGCGAGCGCTTCCCAGCGGGCGCACAGTTGCCAGGTAAATTGCTTATTCGGCGGTTCATCCTCCGGCACCAGCGCCTGACCCTGATCGCCGTAATAACCCACGGCGGAGCCGGAAATGAAGACCGAAGGCGGCGTCTGGCTGGCGTTGATCAGCGTCGCCAGCTTTTCCGTTAACTGCCAGCGGCTTTCGCACAGCAAGGCTTTATGCTCTTTCGTCCAGCGTTTGTCGGCGATCGGCTCGCCCGCCAGATTAATTACCGCGTCAAAACCGTCCAGCGATGTTTTGCCGTCGAGGGTTTCCCAGATCTGAACCTGTGGCCCCAGCAGTTTTGCCGCACGTTCAGGTGCACGGCTTAGCGCAGTAATCTGATGAGATTGCCCGAGAAGCCGTTCCGTGAGTTTACGGCCAATAAGCCCGGTAGCGCCGGTAATCAAGATCTTCATATCGTGATCCTTAACTGTCTGAATACGCGGATGAACTGTCTCTAATCATAGATGAGTCATCACCATTAACGCGCGATATGGAGCACAATTAGGAATTATTTATTCAGCGGAAATCAGAACGCCTCCGGCAGATACCGGAGGCGGGAGGGCTTATTGCACAGAGGCCAGCGCGTAGGCTTTTTGGGTGGCCGGACGCGCTTTAACTCGTTCAAACCAGTTGCGGACGGCCGGGTATTCAGCCAGATCAACGCGCTGACGCTCGTGCGCCACCACCCACGGATACGTGGCGATATCCGCAATGCTGTAATGGTCACCGGCGATATAGGCGTTTTTTTCCAGCTGGCGGTTCAGAACGCCGTACAGACGTCGGGTTTCCTGAAGGAAACGTTCGATGGCGTAAGGCACCGGCTGCGGGGCGTAATGCGTGAAGTGATGGTTCTGGCCAAGCATCGGACCAAATCCGGCCACCTGCCAGTAGAGCCATTCCAGCGTGGATGTGCGCTCGCGCAGCTCTTTGCTCAGGAATTTCCCGGTTTTTTCTGCCAGATACTGCAAAATGGCGCCGGATTCAAAAACGCTGACGGGCGCGCCGCCGTCAACAGGCTGGCTGTCGACAATGGCCGGGATTTTGTTGTTCGGGGATAGGGCGAGGAATTCAGGTTTGAACTGGTCTCCGGCGCTGATATCAATGCGGTGGAGCCGGTATTGCAGGCCACTCTCTTCAAGAAAAAGAGAAATTTTATGGCCATTAGGTGTTGGTGCATAATAAAGATCGATCATATTGCCTCCTGCGTTGTTTTAATCACTCTTGGCGATTTGCGGGGCGAAATGCGCCTATGTGTTACTGCTAATCACAAGCTTATTATCAGATTTAATAGGGTAACATAACGTGGGTAAATAGGAGTCTATGTCAGAGTTGTCTGATGGCGAACTTTGCGCCATAACTTAGCTTTTACCATGCACCAATGCATCCATGGCTATTGAAGCAACCCCGCAGACCCAGATAGAATCTCCGAACATTATCGACGTGTTGCAAAATCACTGCGCACAGACTTATTGCGCACAGACCAGCGCTTAAAAGAGAAGGTTCATCGGATGTCAGAACAAGAGCAAAACATCAGTACGGATGAATGGGTAGATATCGTCAACGAAGAAAACGAGGTCATTGCCCAGGCCAGCCGACAACAAATGCGCGCTCAGGTCCTGCGTCACCGTGCCAGCTATATTGTGGTTCATGACGGCATGGGCAATATTTTGGTTCAGCGCCGAACTGAAATTAAAGACTTCTACCCGGGCTGGCTCGATGCCACGGCCGGAGGAGTGGTACAAAGCGGTGAAAATATCCTTGATTCTGCCCGCCGTGAAGCGGAAGAAGAGCTGGGCATTGCCGGTGTTCCGTTTGCTGAACACGGGCAGTTCTACTTCGAGGAAGAGAATAAATGCCGCGTCTGGGGCGCACTATTTAGCTGCGTTTCACACGGGCCTTTCGCTTTGCAGGAAGAAGAGATTGATGCCGTCCGCTGGATGACGCCGGAAGAAATTACGGCACGTTGTGACGAATTCACCCCGGATTCCCTGAAGGCATTGTCCCTGTGGATGACGCGCAACAACGAAAAAGAACACGGTAAACCGCTGACGCGCGAACCGTCTGTGTTAGCCCCGGAAAGCGTGCAGGATGAAGACAGCGCGCGCTCTGAAGGTGACGCGGAGTAAGGCCGCCGGCGGACGATGTAAAGTTGTCCGCCGCTTTTCTAGCAACTGTCCCGCTTACACAATGACGAGGCGATCGTCACTTCTTCCCATTCTTCGTCGTTAATCCTCGCCAGCAGTGCCTGCGCGGCGCGTATTCCAATTTCTTTATGCGGGATCGCTATCGTCGTCAGCGGCGGCTGGCAGACTTTGCTCACATCTGCGTTACCAAACCCGACAACGGCCAGATCGTCCGGCACTTTGATGCGACGTCGCTGACATTCGTACAGTGCGCCGCAGGCCAGATCGTCAGAAACACACACCAGTGCGTCAATTTCCGGCCAGGCGAGCAGGAATTCCGGTAACTGCTGTGCACCAGTTGAGAAGCAGGCCGGTTCAGCGGCGTTAATCACGCGATGCGGTGACATGTGCGCCTTGAGCATCGCCTTGCGCCAGCCTTGCAGGTGTTGCTGGAAAATCCACTGTTCCTGATTGGCACACAGCATACCGATGTTCTGATAACCCTTTGCCACCACGGTTTGCGTGAGCTGAAACATGGCTTCAACGTAATCAATCCCAATATTCATGTCTATCGGGGAGTCAGTCAGCGCACCAATTTCAAGAACCGGAATGGTCAGATTATCCAGCCACTGACGCACGCTAGCGGAGTGTTCGACCGACAACAAAATAGCGGCAGCCAGATTATAAGAGAGCAGGGTTTCCAGCAGCTTTTCTTCACGCTCGATCCGGTGCTGGGACTCGGCGAGCATGATCTGATATCCGGCGGGTTGCAGCACTTTTTGCAGACCGGCGAACATCTCGGCGCAACCGGATTCAGAAAGGCTCGGCACAATCATCGCAATAGTATTGGAGGACGCTGAGGCCAGCGAACTCGCGGCCTGATTGGGCAGATATCCCAGCTGACTGACCGCTTCTTCAATCTTTTCCCGCAGCTTATCGGAGACCTGTTCCGGCGTTCGCAGTGCGCGGGAAACGGTCATGCTTCCCACGCCCGCAAGCTGCGCGACATCGGCCAGCGTCACTCTTCCGGTACTGCGTCTTTTTTTGTTAATGGACATTCACGATCCTGGCTGCGCATCTTGCGCACAAATTATACCCGCAGGCATAGCGAAAAAAACAGGCCGCAGCAGGACCGGTATCGAACAGCAACCACGGCAGAATTCGGTAAATTATCGGCAATTTCCAGACAAAGTATACCGTTATTTGTGCGGCCAGCGGGCTGATGGTTCCGCAATGGGACTATTTTTGATAGCGCTATCACAGATCTCAATGATAGAAGTTTGGTAGCGCTATCTTTGTGAGTTGTATCACAGATGTTAACGCTACCGCTGAAGTAGAGTCTGGATCGTTGGTGGTGTCTGGGGGAAATTCGACCCGCCATCTTAAAAAAATAAACCGGAGCCATAACTATGCTGAATGATTGGCTGACTTCTGAGAGGATTCAGATCAGAACAGATATCACTGACTGGCGTCAGGCTGTGGAAGTGAGCGCTGAACCGTTGCTGAAAGAAGGGACGATTACGCCCGACTATCTGACGGCAATTTTTGCTCAGCGTGAAAAACTGGGACCGTATTTTGTTCTGGCACCCGGCATTGCGATGCCACATGCCAGGCCGGAAGAGGGCGCTAACGGATTAGGATTGTCTTTACTGACATTGCCGCACGGGGTGAAGTTTAATTCGGCAGATAACGACCCGGTGTATACGGTCGTGATGTTATCTGCACCCGATAAGCACAGCCATATTGAGCTTATTTCCGAACTGGCGGAATTGTTCTCCAGTGAAGAAGATATGCAGAAAATATTCCATGCCAAAGCCTTACATGAAATACAGGAAGTCATCGCCCGTTATTAATTTAGGTTAAGAGTTGTTTTAATTATTAACAGGCCGACGATTTCACTCTCAGAAAAATAGTGTTTTTCATATGCATTATCCTGCGTAGCGGATACGTGTACCCTACGCCTTTCAAAACAGATAAAAATCAGGTGAATTTATGAAGATTATGGCGATTTGCGGTTCCGGTTTAGGCAGCAGCTTTATGGTAGAAATGAATATCAAGAAAGTCCTGAAGAAATTAAACATTCAGGCCGATGTTCAGCACTCCGATTTGTCATCAGCTATCCCGGGTGAAGCGGATCTCTTTGTCATGGCGAAGGACATTGCCGCCAGTGCCAGTATTCCGGAAAACCAGCTGGTAGTCATTACGAATATAATTGATATTAATGAACTTGAAACCAAACTGATTGCGCATTTTGAAAAACACCCAGTGTCCTGACCGGCACTGAATAACCCTACAAATAAAACGAATAGACAAACGAGGTGGATATGTTTATCCAGGAAACGCTCAAGTTTGTGGTTGATATATTAAAAGTGCCTTCTGTACTGGTCGGGCTTATTGCATTAATTGGCCTGGTTGCGCAAAAGAAAAACTTTTCAGATGTCGTCAAGGGAACCGTTAAAACAATACTGGGCTTTTTAGTATTGGCTGGCGGTGCCACCGTATTAGTGGGCGCATTAAATCCACTCGGCGGCATGTTTGAACATGCTTTTAATATCCAGGGTATTATTCCAAACAACGAAGCCATTGTTTCCATCGCACTTGAGAAGTTTGGTGCACCGACGGCATTAATTATGGCGTTCGGTATGGTGGCAAACCTGGTTGTGGCGCGCTTTACCCGTCTAAAATATGTGTTTCTGACCGGACATCACACGTTTTATATGGCCTGTATGATCAGCGTTATCCTGACCGTTGCCGGTTTTGAAGGGGTTGCACTGGTTTTCACCGGTTCCCTGACGCTGGGCCTGATCATGGCGTTCTTCCCGGCACTCGCGCAACGTTATATGCGTAAAATCACCGGCAGCGACGATGTGGCATTCGGCCATTTCGGCACCATCGGTTATGTTTTATCGGGCTGGATCGGCAGCAAAGTCGGCAAGGGCTCACGCTCAACCGAAGAAATGAACTTGCCTAAAAACCTCAGTTTCCTGCGTGACAGCTCAATCTCCATCTCGCTGACCATGATCATCATTTACCTGATTATGGCGGTGTTTGCCGGGCAGATTTTCGTCGAGCAAACCTACAGCGCTGGCCAGAACTATCTGGTGTACTCCATCATCATGGCGATTACCTTTGCGGCCGGTGTGTTCATCATCTTGCAAGGTGTGCGTCTGATTCTGGCTGAAATCGTTCCGGCGTTCGTCGGCTTCTCCGAAAAACTGGTGCCGAATGCCCGCCCGGCGCTGGATTGTCCGGTTGTGTATCCGTACGCGCCAAATGCTGTGCTGATTGGTTTCCTGTTCAGTTTCCTTGGGGGGCTGGTCGGACTGTTCCTGCTAGGCCAGATGCATCTGGTGCTGATCCTGCCGGGTGTTGTACCGCACTTCTTCACCGGAGCAACGGCGGGCGTGTTTGGTAACGCAACCGGTGGTCGCCGCGGCGCGATGGTCGGTGCTTTTGCCAACGGCGTGCTGATTACCTTCCTGCCGGTTCTGCTGTTGCCGGTGCTTGGCGCGCTGGGCTTTGCCAACGCGACATTCTCAGATGCGGACTTCGGCGTCATCGGCATCCTGCTGGGTAATCTGGCCCGTTTCATGTCGAAGGAAGGCATCATGGCGCTGATTGTCGGCATCTTCGCGGTACTGGTTGCCTGGAACTATCTCGGCAAAAAACCAGTGGCTGATAAAGAAGTCACTGAGAAGTAATTCCCAGCATCAATACGTTTCTTAAATCCATCCGGGAAACACTGTCCTGCCTGTTAGCAATAACAGGCCAGGATTAGTGCTCACTAAAATAAGGACCCATCAAGATGAAAGATGTCCAGGAGGTTCGTGAACTGGCCCGCCATATCCGCATCGAGACGCTGAAAATGCTGACCGGTCTGGGGTTCGGGCACTACGGCGGCAGTATGTCAGTGGTGGAAACGCTGGCTGTTTTGTACGGTGATGTGATGCGTATCGACCCGAATAAACCGGACTGGCCGGAGCGCGATTATTTCGTGCTTTCCAAAGGCCACGCGGGCCCGGCGCTTTACGCCACACTGGCGCTGAAAGGTTATTTCCCGGTCAGTGAGTTGCAAACGCTGAACCAAAACGGCACCCGTTTGCCGAGCCATCCGGATCGTCTGCGCACCACGGGTGTGGATGCCACAACCGGATCACTTGGGCAGGGCGTTTCCATCGCGGCGGGCATGGCGCTTTCCCATAAACTGGCAGGCCGTTCCAACCGCGTTTTCTGCATCCTTGGCGATGGCGAACTCAACGAAGGCCAGTGCTGGGAAGCCTTCCAGTTCATCGCTCACCACAATCTGCACAACCTGACGCTGTTCATCGATTACAACAAACAGCAACTCGACGGCACGCTGGACGAAGTGATTAAGCCGTTTGATCTGGCAGGAAAATTCAGTGCGTTCGGGTTTGATGTTCAGACCATTAAAGGCGATGACGTGGTGGCTATCAGTGAAGCCGTTACGCCGGTTCGTCATGCAGAGCAGCGTCCGCTGGTGGTGATCCTCGACAGCATAAAAGGGCAGGGCGTGAAGTATCTCGAACAACTGGCGAACTCCCATCACCTGCGCTTAACGCCGGATGTAAAACTGGAAATTGAAAACGCTATTGCTGAGCTGGAGGCCGCCCATGTTTGAAGTCACGCTGGAATTGCAGAAAGATGCGGTTGAGATGCGTAAAGTCTATGCCAATACCGTTCGCGAGAAGATTGTCGAGAACACGCCGATTATCGCGCTGGAAGCGGATCTGATGAGCTCAATGGCAATGGACGGCGTGCATAAAGACCACCCGGATCACGTGATTAACTGCGGCATCATGGAAGCCAACGTGATTGGCGTGGCGGCCGGTTTATCGCTGACCGGACGCGTGCCGTTTGTGCATACGTTTACCGCTTTTGCCAGCCGCCGCTGTTTCGACCAGCTTTTTATGTCGCTGGATTACCAGAAGAATAACGTCAAAATCATTGCCTCGGATGCGGGCGTCAGCGCCTGCCACAATGGCGGGACTCACATGTCTTTTGAAGATATGGGCATTGTGCGCGGGCTGGCAAGCTCGGTGGTGATGGAAGTGACCGACGCGGTGATGTTCCGCAATATCCTGTTGCAGCTGATGGATCTGAAAGGGTTTTACTGGGTGCGGACTATCCGCAAACAGGCCACGCAGGTTTATAAGGAAGGTTCGACGTTCACCATCGGCAAGGCGAATCTGCTGCGCGACGGCAGCGATGTGACGCTGATTGCCAACGGTATTATGGTGGCGGAAGCGCTGAAGGCGGCAGAAATGCTGGAGCGTGAAGGCGTCAGCGCCGCCGTGATCGACATGTTTACACTCAAACCTATCGATAAAGACATCATCATTAAGTACGCCGCGAAAACGGGCAAAATCGTGACCTGTGAGAACCACAGTATTCATAACGGTCTGGGATCGGCGGTAGCTGAAGTGCTGGTAGAGAATCACCCTGTACCGATGCGCCGTGTCGGTGTGAAAGAGCGTTACGGTCAGGTGGGAACACAGGAATTTTTACAGCAGGAGTATGGCCTGACGGCAGAGCATATTCTGGAAGCCGCAAAAGCGTTGCTGTAATTTCCTTTGCGCCAAAAAAACGCCGGTCATCAAGACCGGCGTTTTGCGTTCAGAGGGGTCAGCTTATTTAGCCGGAACCGCCGCTTCTGCCTGAGCAGACTGAATCGCAGTCAGGGCTACGGTGTAGACGATATCGTCAACCAGTGCGCCACGGGACAGGTCGTTAACCGGTTTGCGCATGCCCTGCAACATCGGCCCGATAGAGACCAGATCCGCAGAACGCTGTACCGCTTTATACGTGGTGTTACCGGTGTTCAGGTCAGGGAAGATGAACACGGTAGCTTTACCTGCAACCGGTGAGTTTGGTGCTTTGGATTTCGCTACGTCAGCCATAATCGCGGCGTCGTATTGCAGCGGACCATCGATGATCAGGTCAGGACGTTTTTCCTGCGCCAGACGGGTCGCTTCACGCACTTTCTCAACGTCGCTGCCTGCACCGGAGTTGCCGGTAGAGTAGGAGATCATCGCAACGCGCGGTTCGATACCGAATGCAGCCGCGGAATCCGCAGACTGGATTGCGATTTCTGACAGCTGTTCAGCCGTTGGGTCCGGGTTGATCGCGCAGTCACCGTAAACCAGAACCTGGTCAGGCAACAGCATGAAGAACACGGAAGAAACCAGTGAGCTGCCCGGTGCGGTTTTGATCAGCTGCAACGGAGGACGGATGGTGTTTGCGGTAGTGTGAACAGCTCCGGAAACCAGGCCGTCAACGTTACCCTGTTCGAGCATCAGTGTGCCCAGAACCACGTTGTCTTCCAGCTGTTCGCGGGCAACCACTTCGGTCATCCCTTTGCTTTTACGCAGCTCAACCAGACGGGCAACGTATTCTTCACGCACAGCAACCGGATCAACGATTTCGATGCCTTTACCCAGCGTTACGCCCTGAGCGGCTGCAACGCGTTTGATTTCGTCAGGGTTACCCAACAAAACGCATTCCGCGATACCACGTTCAGCACACAGCGCTGCGGCTTTCACGGTACGCGGCTCGTCGCCTTCTGGCAGAACGATACGTTTGCCGGCTTTGCGGGCCAGTTCGGTCAGCTGATAACGGAAGGCCGGAGGAGACAGACGACGTGAACGCTCGGAGTGCGCGCTCAGGGAGTTAATCCAGTCAGCGTTGATGTGAGAAGCCACGTATTGTTGCAGTTTCTCAACGCGCTGATGGTCGTCCGCAGGCACTTCCAGATTGAAGCTTTGGAGGCTCAGGGAAGTCTGCCAGGTGTTGGTATCTACCATGAAGACCGGCAGGCCAGTCTGGAAGGCACGTTCGCACAACTGGTTGATACGGTCATCAATTTCATAACCGCCGGTCAGCAGGATTGCGCCGATCTCAACGCCGTTCATTGCGGCCAGACACGCGGAAACCAGCACGTCAGGACGGTCTGCGGACGTCACCAGCAGGGAACCCGGACGGAAATGTTCCAGCATATGAGGAATGCTGCGTGCGCAGAACGTCACGGACTTCACGCGGCGGGTTTTGACATCACCTTCGTTGATGATGCGGGCATTCAGGTGTTTCGCCATGTCGATTGCGCGGGTGGCAATCAGCTCGAAGCTCCAAGGAATGCAACCCAGAACCGGCAGCGGGCTGTTGGCAAACAGCTGAGTCGGATCAATGTTGGCAACGCTGGCTTTGGTGGAATCATCGAAGATTTCAGACAGGTCAGGACGTGTACGACCCTGATCGTCAACCGGTGCGTTCAGTTTGTTGATGATAACGCCGGTGATGTTTTTGTTTTTGCTGCCGCCGAAGCTGCTGCGCGCCAGTTCGATGCGCTCTTTCAGCTGTGCCGGAGAATCGTTACCCAGCGCCAGAACGAAGACGATTTCTGCGTTCAGGGTTTTGGCGATTTCATAGTTCAGGGCGTTCGCGAACTGGTGCTTACGCGTAGGAACCAGGCCTTCAACCAGAACGACTTCAGCGTCTTTGGTGTTTTCGTGGTAACGCGCGATGATTTCTTCCATCAGCACGTCTTGCTGGTTTGAACTCAGCAAGGTTTCAACGTGGCTCATTTTCAGCGGTTCCGCTGCGGTCACGGTGGAGTTAGCACGAATGATGGTGGTGGTCTGGTCCGGAGCATCACCGCCGGTGCGCGGTTGCGCGATAGGCTTGAAGATGCTCAGGCTGACGCCTTTTTGTTCCATGGCACGGATCACACCCAGGCTGACGCTGGTCAGACCTACGCTGGTGCCTGTGGGGATCAACATAATTGTACGGGACACGGCTAAACCTCTTTAACGGTTGCCAGGCAAGAACATTCGCAGGTTTGTGCAGAGGGGATAATGATCAGCATAAGCGCGACGATTATCCTGCGCGGTGCGTCCAAACGGGCGGCGTTTGCCTTTAATGATAATAGAAAAATGACTGCCAGCTTTCGCTGGCAGTTTAGGGTCGTTTTATGCGGTCAGGCGCGCGGCGTCTTGTGCAATGACCAGCTCTTCATTGGTTGGAATAACCAGCGCGGTACGGGTGCCCTCTTTGTTGATAGCACCGGATTTGCCAAAACGTGCAGCAAGGTTACGCTCGTGGTCAACTTCAAAGCCCAGCAGAGCCAGTTTGTCCAGAGACAGTTCGCGGACCATTGCCGCGTTTTCGCCGATACCACCAGTGAACACGACAGCGTCCAGACGGCCTTCCATCAGTGAAGTATATGCACCGATGTATTTCGCCAGACGGTGGCAGAACACGTCCATTGCACGTTTAGCATCAGCTTTGGTGGCGTAGTTGTCTTCAACATAACGGCAGTCGCTGGTGACTTCAGTCAGGCCCAGCAGGCCGGATTCTTTGGTCAGCATTTTGTTGATTTGATCAACGCTCATGCCAAGAGAATCATGCAGGTGGAAGATGATTGCCGGGTCGATGTCACCGCTGCGGGTACCCATGACCAGACCTTCCAGCGGGGTCAGACCCATAGAAGTATCAACGCATTTACCGTTACGGATTGCGCTGACAGAACCGCCGTTACCCAGGTGGCAAGTGATCAGGTTCACTTCTTCCACTGGTTTGTTCAGCATTTTCGCGGCTTCCTGAGTCACATAAAAGTGGCTGGTGCCGTGTGCGCCGTAACGACGGATGTGGTGATCTTTATACAGGCTGTACGGCAGCGCGTAGAGGTAAGATTCTTCAGGCATGGTCTGATGGAACGCGGTGTCGAAGACAGCAACGTTTTTGTCAGCCAGTTTAGGGAAAGATTTCAGTGCTTCATCAATACCGATCAGGTGGGCCGGGTTATGCAGCGGTGCAAACGGGATAGATTCTTTGATACCCTCGATTACAGCGTCGTTGATCAGCATGGATTTAGTCAGCTTCTCGCCGCCATGAACGATGCGGTGGCCGATTGCTACCAGCTCAGCAGACAGTTCAGGTTTTTTGCTCAGAATATTGTTAACGATGAATTTCAGCGCTTCGCTGTGTGCGGCACCCGCACCTAAAGCGGCTTCTTCTTTGCCACCGTCCATTTTCCATTTAATGCGTGCTTCTGGCAGATGGAAACATTCGGCTAAACCTGAAATGTGTTCTTCACCGTTTGCAGCATCAATGATGGCAAACTTAAGGGAAGAACTACCACAGTTAAGAACCAGTACAAGCTTACTCGACATGGAAGTACCTATTTATTGTTGGTGCTGTTTAAAAAAAACAATACACGTGGTTAATAAATCGTCAGTCTGACATCAAGCGTAGCGCATAATGGCGGCGACAATTATGATTAACATCATGCCAGAGAGCCATAACAGGCATGACGATGAAAAAGCTGAAGAATCGTTGGGAGCAGATTTTTTAATCTCCCGGATAACGGTGAAACGTCCGTCCTGCAGACGAAAACGTTCCTGTTATGCCTCTTCAGAATGTTGCTAATAAGTAAAAACACTAACAAAAAATACAATAACTAATTACAAAACCACCCGACGCAAGGCACTATGCTTAATGTAGGGAGAAAACATTGCAATTTCGCGTTTCCGCCCCAACTTTATATTAACCTTGTCGGCTGAGAGGTATGCAAGGCTGCGATAGAATACCGACAGGTGCCAGCAAAAACAAAATATATTTTATCGTGGTAAACTCCAGTTTGTGTTTTACAAATATTTTTTAAATTTTATACGTGAAGTTGAGGTGCATCTATGACGAGTAAGCCAACAGGCTCCGTAGGCTGGTTCCAGGTTTTCCAGCGCGGGCAGCACTACATGAAGACATGGCCGTCAGATAAGCGTCTGGCTCCGGTATTCCCTGAGAACCGGATTTCCAGTGCCACCCGATTTGCCGTACGCGTTATGCCCGCCGTGGCCGTTTTCACGCTGAGCTGGCAAATTGCCATGGGCGGACAACTGGGCCCGGCCGTGGCGACCGCTATTTTTGCCTGTAGCCTGCCGATGCAAGGGTTGTGGTGGCTTGGCCGTCGTTCCCTGACGCCGCTGCCGCCGACGCTGATGAGCTGGTTCCACGATGTGCGCAATAAACTCGTCGAAGCCGGGCAGGCATTAGCCCCGATTGAAGGCACGCCGACATATCAGTCGCTGGCCGATGTCCTGAAGCGGGCTTTCAAGCAGCTTGATAAAACCTTTTTAGACGATCTGTAATTCTGCCCGTCCCGTCATTAACATCGTTTTACGCCGCATTTTGACCGGAGGAACGTCTCCTCCGGTGATTATTTCAGATGAGATCCAGACCCAAATCAAAGAATGGTGTGCTTGCGATTTCGCAGAACTTTGCGCTATGCCATGCTTTGCTCATTATGCAGACATGAGGATTTTCACGATGGAAATGACGAACGCTCAACGCCTGATTTTGTCGAATCAATATAAAATGATGACCATGCTGGACCCTGATAACGCGGAGCGTTATCGCCGGTTACAAACGGTGATCGAACGTGGTTTTGGTTTGCAAATGCGCGAGCTGGACAGGGACTTTGGCGAATTGCCGGAAGAAACCTGCCGCACCGTAATTAACATTATGGAGATGCATCATGCGATGCAGGTTTCATGGACCAATCTGAAAGACACCCAGGATTTGGATCGCCGCCGTATTGATTTCCTCGGTTTTGATGCTGCAACAGAATCCCGCTATTTAAGCTATGTCCGCTTTATGGTGAACACCGAAGGACGTTACACTGATTTTGATGCGGGGACGCACGGCTTTAACGCACAGACCAAAATGTGGGATAAATACCAGCGCATGCTGGCCGTCTGGCAATCTTGTCCTCGTCAGTACCATTTGAGCGCCGTCGAGATAGCGCAAATCATTAATGCCTAAATTGAGATAACTAAAGAGGAATTGCCTGTGGAGTGCAAAGGTTTTTTGTTCGACCTTGATGGAACGTTAGTGGATTCACTGCCCGCCGTAGAACGCTCATGGATTAACTGGGCACTCAGCTGGGGGGCCAACCCGCAGGATGTTCTGGCCTTTATTCATGGCAAACAGGCAATCACTTCTTTACGTCATTTCATGGCAGGCGCAAGCGAAGAAAAGATTCAGGAAGAGTTCGATAAACTGGAAAAGATCGAAGCCACTGATACTGAAGGGGTTACGGCGCTGCCGGGCGCTCATCTTATTCTGAGTGAACTCAGCCGTATGAATATTCCGTGGGCGATTGTGACCTCGGGTTCTATGCCGGTGGCCAGTGCGCGTCATAAAGCCGCGAATTTGCCTGAGCCGGAAGTGTTCATCACGGCAGAACAGGTTAAACATGGCAAGCCTAAGCCAGATGCGTATCTGCTGGGTGCAGAACGTCTGGGCCTGGCGCCGGAAGATTGTGTCGTGGTGGAAGATGCTGCGGCGGGCGTAATGGCCGGTCTTGCTGCCGGTTGTAAAGTGATTGCGGTTAACGCGCCGTCTGACACTCCGGGAATCGAAGACGTAGATTTCGACCTTTCCTCGCTGAAAGATTTACTGCTTAATCCTTCCGATAACGGCGTGACCGTCAGTCTGCGATAAGCGCATAAAAAGTACAATTAACGCCTTTTAATTGATATAAACCCCGCAGCCACGGGGTTTTTTTATGCCATCCTGAACCCCGTTATTCTTCAAATAACCTCATTGAGCTTATTTCTGCCATCTCAACGCAAAAGGAGTTTGTTTTGACCGGTGAATTAATCTGGGTAGTGATACTGCTTGTGATCGCCATGGTGCTGTTCGCGCGCAATACGCTGCGGATGGATATCGTTGCGTTACTCGTCATCATTGCTTTCGTGCTGAGCGGAACGCTGACCATCAATGAAGCGCTGGCCGGATTCAGCGACCCGAACGTGATTCTGATTGCGGCGCTTTTTGTTGTCGGGCACGGGCTGGTCAGGACCGGCGTGGCTTATCAGGTGGGCGACTGGCTGATGAAAGTCGCGGGTAACAGCGAAACCCGTATGCTGGTTTTACTGATGCTGACCGTCGCCGGGCTGGGCGCGTTCATGAGTTCGACCGGCGTAGTCGCGATTTTCATTCCCGTTGTTATCAGTGTCTCTGCCCGCATGAAAACGTCTCCCGCCCGCCTGATGATGCCGCTGAGTTTTGCGGGGCTTATCAGCGGCATGATGACACTGGTCGCGACCCCGCCCAATATGGTGGTTAACAGCGAGTTACTGCGTGAAGGATTTGATGGTTTTGGTTTCTTCGGCGTGACACCGGTGGGGCTGGTCGTGCTGGTAATGGGCGTAGGATATATGCTGCTTGCCCGCCGCTGGCTGTCTTCCGATGACGCCTTACAGGATAAACAGCGCTGGAAGCGTCGTACTTTTCGTGATCTTATCCGCGATTACCATCTGACCGGTCGTGCGCGGCGGATGACGGTACGTCCCGGATCTCCGCTGGTCGGCCGTACGCTGGACGACGTGCATCTGCGTTCCCGCTATGGCGCAAACGTGGTGGGGATTGAACGCTGGCGCAAATTTCGTCGCGTGATGGTCAGTGCAACCGGGAGCACCGAGCTGTGTGCCCGCGATGTGCTGCTGCTGGATATGGCTGATCCTGACGTTTCTGTCCGCCAGTTTTGTACCGATGAAATGCTTGAGCCAATGGTTTTACGCGGTGAGTATTTTTCCGAGCAGTCACGGGATGTCGGAATGGCGGAAGTGTCTCTGATCCCCGACTCCGAGTTACTGGGTAAAACGCTGCGCGACGTGGCTTTCCGCTCAACTTACGGTCTGAACGTGGTCGGCATTCGCCGGCAGGGCGAAGCGCTCGACGGCAAACTGGTTGATGAGGTTTTACAGCTGGGCGATATGTTGCTGGTGATTGGCGACTGGAAACTCATCCGCCAGCTACAACAGCAAATGCATGATTTCATTGTGCTGAATCTGCCCGCAGAAGTGGATGAAGTCGCGCCTGCGCTCAGCCAGGCACCCCATGCGCTGTTTTGCCTGGCGCTGATGGTCGCGTTAATGCTTACCGACGACGTGCCGAATGCCATCGCGGCCATTATTGCCTGCATGCTGATGGGCAAGTTCCGCTGCATCACGATGGAAGGCGCATATAAAGCCATTCACTGGCCGAGTCTGCTGCTGATCGTCGGGATGATGCCTTTCGCGCTGGCGCTGCAAAAAACCGGCGGCGTGGCGCTGATTGTGAAAGGCCTGATGGAAGTGAGCGGGGGATACGGTCCGTATATGATGCTGCTGAGTTTGTTTGTGCTCTGCGCCGGTATCGGGTTATTTATTTCCAATACTGCAACGGCTGTACTGATGGCGCCGATCGCCATTGCGGCGGCGCATCAGATGGGTGTTTCGCCTTACCCGTTTACCATGATTATCGCGATTGCGGCCTCAGCGGCGTTTATGACGCCGGTTTCATCACCGGTGAATACGCTGGTGATGGTGCCCGGTAACTACAAGTTCGGCGATTTCATCCGTATCGGCGTGCCTTTTACGCTGCTGGTGATGGTCGTCAGCATTTTTCTGGTGCCGGTACTTTTCCCGTTCTGACGCGCGGGAGGCGATCAGAGCGGAGAATCGAGGCTGATTTCATCCAGTGACAGACTGAAGCTCGGGATAAAGACTTCCATGAAGTAGTCCATTTCCGGGCTTTTTCTGTCGGCCAGCGTCTTCTCCAGACGCGCTTTTGCCAGCGTAAACTCGTTATTCCCCGCAGACAATTCTTCCAGGCATTTCAGGTATGCGCATAAGGCATCCGCCTGTTTTACTGTCAGTTTTTCATCTTCCGTATAGTAATGCTCGTCAATCAGCGGACGGAAATCTTCCTGCAGTTCTTTCGGCAGCATTTCGATCAGTTTTTGCTGAGCAATTTTCTCGATCTTTTTGTATTCATGAGCAATTTGCGGATTGTAATACTTAATTGGTGTGGGCATATCGCCGGTCAGTACTTCACTGGCGTCATGATACATCGCCAGAAGGGCAACGCGTTCGGCGCTCAGATTGCCGTTAAATTTGCGGTTTTTAATCACGGCTAAAGCATGAGCCACAAAGGCGACCTGGAGACTGTGTTCGGACACATTCTCGGTGCGGACGTTGCGCATCAGCGGCCAGCGGCTGATCAGTTTTAGACGGGAAAGGTGGGCGAAAAAATGGCTCTGACTCATAGCACTCTCAATAACAACGGTGAATGAGAGTCCATTGTGAGCAGTGCGAAACCGTTATGCAAATGTGGAAATGCGCAGAAAGAAAAAAGGGCGCAGATGCCTGCGCCCTGATCATTACTGACGGTAAGTTTCGAGGAAACGACCGAACTTGTTCACTGCCATTTCCAGTTCGTCTACGCGCGGAAGCGTCACGATTCGAACGTGGTCCGGATAAGGCCAGTTAAAGGCGGAACCCTGAACCAGCAGGACTTTTTGCTGTAACAGCAAATCGAGCACCATTTTCTGGTCATCCTGAATATTGAAACGCTTGGCATCAATTCGCGGGAACATATACAGCGCGCCTTTCGGCTTCACGCAGGACACACCCGGGATCTGATTAATCAGTTCCCACGCGCGGTCACGCTGTTCGACCAGGCGCCCGCCCGGCTGAATGAATTCGCTGATACTCTGGTAACCGCCCAGCGCCGTCTGAATGGCGTGCTGCATCGGAACGTTGGCACACAAACGCATCGAGGCCAGCATTTCCAGACCTTCAATATAGCCTTTGGCGTGCTTTTTCGGGCCGTTCAGTACCATCCAGCCCTGACGGAAACCGGCAACGCGGTAAGTTTTTGACAGACCATTGAAGGTTACGGTCAGAAGATCCGGCGCCAGCGACGCAATGGAAATGTGCTGAGCGTCGTCGTACAGGATCTTGTCGTAGATTTCATCGGCAAAAATGATCAGATTGTGTTCACGCGCAATCTCGACGATCTGCATCAGCAATTCCTTGCTGTACACCGCGCCGGTCGGGTTGTTCGGGTTGATGATCACAATGCCACGGGTACGCGGCGTGATTTTGTCACGAATATCGGCGATATCCGGGAACCAGTCAGCGCCCTCATCACACAGGTAATGCACCGCGTTACCGCCAGACAGGGAAACTGCGGCGGTCCACAACGGATAATCGGGCGCAGGCACCAGCATTTCATCGCCCGTGTTCAGCAATGCCTGCATTGACTGAACAATCAGCTCAGAAACACCGTTACCGATGTAAATGTCTTCAACCGTGATGTCGCGCATATCGCGCGCCTGATAGTGCTGCATGATCGCTTTACGTGCAGAAAACAGGCCTTTTGAATCACAGTAACCCTGTGACGTCGGCAAATTGCGGATTACGTCGATCAGGATTTCATCAGGCGCGTCGAAACCGAACGGGGCAGGGTTGCCGATGTTCAGTTTGAGGACTTTGTTGCCTTCTTCTTCAAGACGTTTTGCTTCTTTGAGCACCGGGCCGCGAATGTCATAGCAGACGTTGTCCAGTTTGTGGGATTTTTCAATCGGGGACATGTAAATAGGAGCCTTTTGCAGTAAAGCCTGTTCTTCCCTGGCGCCAGGCGACCGTAGAACAGTGCGAAGGGGTCAATTTACTCCCCCGAAGCGGGTGTGAGAAGGGCTGTGCACCGTTTTGGTGAAAAACAGCAGTAATGCGACCGGAGGTGGTTCTTTCCCATGGCTTGCATGACGGTGAATGGTTTTTAATTCTTATAATTTGTGTTTGTGTAATTTTTTATTTTGCAATAGCTGATTCTATAACCGGTAATTCCACTGTTTTTGCTGCACTACGATCTTCGTTCCGGCTTAGCGGCTGTGATCTTTTTGGGCAGAACATCATGAAAACTTACCAAAGCTCGACAAATTCTGAAAAAAAATCGGGTGCGGATGATTAACAAGGAAAAATGTCTGATGAGAATTAGTTTTATTTATCTAATGATTAATAGTAAATGCTGGATGAATGATCATGTCGGGGCAATATCTGAAACCTATTCTTTTTTGAATAAGTGAATGCTTTACTGGCATATATATAATAAAAATCGCTATAAACAAAATTTGATAAAACAAGAAAAATCTTAATGATCATTTAACTAATGACCAGTGGCATTAAATGGTTATTCGTTTGAGCCGATGAATTTAATAGGTTATATTTCCATATCTTACTTTTATTCGTTAATTTAACTTATGTTTTTTCTCCAGATGATTAACGATTGTCAGGGTTTTGTCAGCCGCAGGCCGGTATGTAGGTATGTGGAAGGGTTTCACGGGACGGACTATATTAATTAAGACGCTCTAATCATTCCTGCTTTGTGCGGAATTACTGTGCGTGCTTTAAAAGGTTCGATGCTCACAAAGTGGAAAACTTTCGTGCACAAATATTTCTCAATTTCACTTATCAAATGAGTGAGTATCTGCCATATCTGGTATTCTGCTTTTTGCGGGTACTTTGACGCACCATCAGGGTAGCTTGTTATTAGATTCTATAAAGTGAAGAAAAACTATGACAATAGCAAATCGTCCAATCCTCAATCTCGACCTTGACCTGTTGAGGACATTTGTCGCTGTTGCCGATTTAAATACGTTCGCTGCGGCAGCTGCTGCCGTGTGTCGTACTCAGTCGGCGGTCAGCCAACAGATGCAACGTCTAGAACAACTCGTTGGAAAAGAACTGTTTGCCAGACATGGACGCAATAAATTATTAACTGAACATGGTATTCAGTTATTGGGGTACGCACGGAAAATTCTTCGTTTTAACGACGAAGCGTGCACCTCTTTGATGTACAGCAACGTCCAGGGCGGGATAACGATTGGTGCGTCAGACGATACGGCTGACACCATCTTACCTTTCCTGCTCAGCCGCGTGACTTCGGTATATCCAAAATTGTCTATTGATGTTCGCGTGAAACGCAGCCCGTTTATGTTGTCGATGCTGGAAAGTGAGGAAGTCGATTTGGCCATCACGACGATGACCAACACCGATCATCCGCATATCGTCCTGCGGACTTCGCCAACATTATGGTATTGCTCGGCTGATTTTGCCTATCCGTCAGGAGACAGTGTGCCGCTGGTGGTGCTGGATGAACCCAGCCCGTATCGCATGATGGCGATAGAGCATCTCAACCAGGCGGGGATCCCGTGGCGCATTGCGTATGTGGCATCAACATTGTCTGCCATTCGTGCTGCGGTTCGTGCCGGTTTGGGCGTGACTGCGCGGCCGATTGAAATGATGAGCCCGGAACTGCGTGTTTTGGGTGAGCAGGATGGTCTGCCACGCTTGCCGGACACTCAGTACGTGCTGTACAAAAATGCCCGTTGCGAAAATGAACTGGCGATGGCGATTTTCAACGCTGTTGAGCAAGGGAATGATCCTTATTCTCTCAGTGCCTATGGTCCGCGTCCGGTTGTGGATGACGATCATGAGTTCCTGGCAGACTCTCAAAGTTAAAAATAAACCCGGCTTTACCTTCCGCCTCCGATCCGCGGGGCGGGGGTAAAGGTTCCTACCTCTTTAGAGGTGCAAAAGTTGTATTTTTAGCGGTTTAATTTAATAACTCCACTCAAACCTGACTTTTTCTGCATTAACCCCGTTTCTTTCCCGCTACGACTGTCATTCCCGTTGACTATCACTTCACTAAACGACGCAAAATCCTGAACTTTTTTAGGTTAAAAGAATGCATCAAATTTCTCCGTAATTCGCTTGTCATTTTTTGAAAATCAATAAAACTTGTTAAATGTGTGGCCATTTCTGTCTCAAAATTGACAGAACTCTGACATGGATCAAAAAAATACCCCTATTAAGAGAGTGGAAGAGCCGACTATTCCTGCGACAATAGGAAAGCCCGAAAGATGTAATAACTCCCATCCCAGGCCCATGCTTTATCACGGTATTTAACTGACACGATTTAGCTTAAGTTCCGTCGCATGATATGTTAATTAAATGCTAAGCATGTAAACTAATGTGGAGATACTTTTGTCAAAGTTGACAAAAGGTTATAGAAAAGGGTAAAAAGCCCACAACAAATCACTGGCTTAATGCCTTGTTGAGCCGTGAACTGTGTGGTTATTAATCCTTCCCTTGAATCGATGTGGTACGCAAACTGCCGGCCCTAAGAGCAGATGCCAAAGTGCCACTTTTGATGAGTAAGCAATGAGTATGTCAACAGCCACTGAAGTCATCGCTCAACATTGGGCGTTCGCCGTTTTTCTTATCGTTGCCGTTGGGCTGTGCTGCCTGATGTTACTGGGCGCCGCGTTCCTTGGCGGGAGAGCCAGAGCACGCTACAAAAACACGCCTTTTGAATCAGGTATCGCCTCGGTGGGCACTGCCCGTCTGCGCCTTTCCGCAAAGTTCTATCTGGTTGCAATGTTTTTCGTCATTTTCGACGTTGAAGCCCTGTATCTCTATGCATGGTCGACGTCAATCCGCGAAAGCGGCTGGACGGGATTCGTTGAAGCCACCATTTTCATTTTGGTACTGCTGGCCGGTTTGTTCTATCTGGTGCGAATTGGCGCACTCGACTGGACCCCAACACGTTCGAAAGGACCTGTTAAACCGAGCCCGGCAATTAATACCAACAATCACCCTCAGTAAGCAGTCATAGCGAGGCATTAAGATGGACTATACGCTCACCCGCATAGACCCGGACGGTGAGAACGACCGTTACCCCCTGCAAAACCAGGAGGTCGTCGGCGATCCTCTTCAGGAGCAGGTTAAGCGCAGCGTTTTCATGGGGAATCTCCAGGAATCATTGCACGGCATGGTGAACTGGGGACGCAAAAACTCCCTCTGGCCCTACAACTTCGGCCTTTCCTGCTGCTACGTCGAAATGGTGACGTCATTCACTGCGGTGCATGACGTTGCGCGTTTTGGGGCAGAAGTTCTGCGTGCATCACCCCGTCAGGCTGACTTCATGGTGGTTGCAGGTACCTGCTTCACCAAAATGGCCCCGGTTATTCAGCGCCTGTACGACCAGATGCTGGAACCAAAATGGGTGATTTCGATGGGCGCCTGTGCGAATTCCGGCGGCATGTACGATATTTACTCAGTTGTGCAGGGTGTGGATAAATTCCTGCCTGTCGACGTGTATATCCCGGGTTGCCCGCCGCGTCCGGAAGCGTATATGCAGGCATTACTGCTGCTGCAGGAGTCTATCGGTAAAGAACGTCGCCCATTGTCATGGGTTGTCGGCGATCAGGGTGTTTACCGCGCGAATATGCAGTCTGAAAAAGAGCGTAAACGTGCTGAGCGTATTGCCGTGACAAATCTGCGTTCGCCGGACGAGATTTAACACTGCGGTCTGAGAGTCAACCCTGAGGGGTGAGGTGTCCCCCTTACGGCATAAATGACCATTTAGTGTGGTGAAAAAAATATGACAGATTTGACGACGCAAGATTCCGCCCTGCCAGCATGGCATACCCGTGATCATCTCGATGATCCGGTTATTGGCGAATTGCGTAACCGTTTTGGGCCAGAGGCCTTTACTGTTCAGGCAACCCGTACCGGAATTCCCGTGGTATGGTTCAAGCGCGAACAGGTACTGGAAGCGATTACCTTTTTACGAAAACAGCCAAAACCTTATGTCATGCTTTTCGATTTGCATGGCTTTGATGAGCGTTTACGTACTCACCGCGACGGTTTACCGGCTGCGGATTTTTCCGTTTTCTACCACCTGATCTCGGTCGAGCGTAACCGCGACATCATGATCAAGGTGGCGTTGTCAGAAAACGATCTCTATGTTCCGACCGTTACCAAGGTTTTCCCGAACGCCAACTGGTACGAGCGCGAAACCTGGGAAATGTTCGGTATTACCTTTGATGGTCACCCGCACCTGACGCGCATCATGATGCCGCAGACCTGGGAAGGTCACCCGCTACGTAAAGATTATCCGGCGCGCGCCACCGAGTTCGACCCTTATGAGCTGACTAAGCAAAAAGAAGAACTTGAGATGGAATCGCTGACCTTCAAGCCGGAGGACTGGGGCATGAAGCGCGGTACCGACAACGAGGACTTCATGTTCCTCAACCTCGGGCCAAACCATCCGTCCGCGCACGGTGCGTTCCGTATCGTATTGCAGCTTGATGGCGAAGAAATTGTCGACTGCGTTCCGGACGTCGGTTACCACCACCGTGGTGCTGAAAAAATGGGCGAACGTCAGTCCTGGCATAGCTACATCCCGTATACCGACCGTATCGAATATCTTGGCGGTTGTGTTAACGAAATGCCTTACGTGCTGGCGGTTGAAAAACTGGCCGGTATCGTAACGCCGGATCGCGTTAACACCATCCGCGTGATGCTGTCTGAACTGTTCCGTATCAACAGCCATCTGCTGTACATCTCTACGTTTATTCAGGATGTGGGCGCGATGACGCCGGTGTTCTTTGCCTTCACCGATCGTCAGAAAATCTACGATCTGGTGGAAGCGATCACCGGTTTCCGTATGCACCCGGCCTGGTTCCGTATTGGTGGCGTTGCACATGACCTGCCGAAAGGCTGGGATCGCCTGCTGCGTGAGTTCCTTGACTGGATGCCAGCGCGTCTGGATTCCTACGTCAAAGCGGCGCTGAAAAACACCATTCTGATTGGCCGTTCCAAAGGCGTGGCTGCGTATAACGCAGATGACGCTCTGGCCTGGGGCACCACCGGTGCTGGCCTGCGCGCAACGGGTATCCCGTTCGACGTGCGTAAATGGCGTCCCTATTCTGGCTATGAAAACTTTGACTTTGAAGTTCCGACAGGTGATGGCGTCAGTGACTGCTATTCCCGCGTCATGCTCAAAGTAGAAGAACTGCGTCAGAGTCTGCGCATTCTGGAACAGTGCTACAAAAACATGCCGGAAGGCCCGTTCAAGGCGGATCACCCGCTGACCACGCCGCCACCGAAAGAGCGCACGCTGCAACACATCGAAACCCTGATCACCCACTTCCTGCAAGTGTCGTGGGGGCCGGTCATGCCTGCGCAAGAATCTTTCCAGATGGTTGAAGCAACCAAAGGGATCAACAGCTACTACCTGACCAGTGACGGCAGCACCATGAGCTACCGCACCCGTGTCCGTACGCCAAGCTTCCCGCATTTGCAGCAGATCCCGTCCGTAATCCGTGGCAGCCTGGTATCCGACCTGATCGTGTATCTGGGCAGTATCGATTTTGTAATGTCAGATGTGGACCGCTAACGATGACAGATATCAATAAAGACTCAGAAGTTCAGTACATCAACGTCAGCGAGCCCGTCGCGCCGCCGGTGTTTGTGCTGAGCGACGCTGAACGTGAAGCGATTGAGCACGAAAAACATCACTACGAAGATGCCCGCGCGGCCTCTATCGAAGCGCTGAAGATCGTGCAAAAGGCGCGTGGCTGGGTGCCTGATGGCGCTATCTACGCGATCTCCGATGTTCTGGGCATTCCTGCCAGCGACGTCGAAGGTGTGGCGACATTCTACAGCCAGATCTTCCGTCAGCCGGTGGGGCGCCATGTGATCCGTTACTGTGACAGCGTGGTGTGCCACATCACCGGTTATCAGGGGATCCAGGCTGCTCTGGAACAACAGTTGCACATCAAGCCGGGCGAAACGACCGAAGACGGACGCTTTACCCTGCTGCCGACCTGCTGCCTCGGTAACTGTGACAAAGGCCCGTCAATGATGATTGACGAGGACACGCACAGCCACCTGACGCCGGAAGCGATCGGCTCGCTACTGGAGCGCTACGCATGACCTACATTCCAAGACATATCGAACGCACACCGGAGATGCATCCGCTGACCTGGCGTATGCGTGAGGATAAACAGCCTGTCTGGTTCGACGAATACCGCAGCAAAAACGGTTACGTCGGTGCAGAAAAAGCCCTCAAAGGCATGGCTCAGGAAGAAATCGTCAATCTGGTTAAAGACGCGGGCCTGAAAGGGCGCGGCGGCGCAGGTTTCTCCACCGGTCTGAAGTGGAGTCTGATGCCGAAAGACGAAAGCATGAACATCCGCTATCTGCTGTGTAACGCCGATGAGATGGAGCCGGGTACGTATAAAGACCGCATGCTGATGGAGCAAATGCCGCACCTGCTGGTGGAAGGCATGTTGATCTCGGCATTCGCGCTGAAATCTTACCGTGGTTATATCTTCCTGCGCGGCGAATACATTGAAGCGGCTGTTAACTTACGTCGTGCGATTGCCGAAGCTACCGAAGCGGGCCTGCTGGGTAAAAACATCCTCGGCACCGGTTTTGATTTTGAACTGATTGTTCACACCGGCGCAGGGCGTTACATCTGCGGTGAAGAAACTGCGCTGATTAACTCGCTGGAAGGCCGTCGTGCTAACCCGCGTTCCAAGCCACCGTTCCCGGCATCTGCCGGTGCATGGGGTAAACCGACCTGCGTTAATAACGTCGAAACCCTGTGCAACGTGCCAGCGATCCTTGAGCACGGCGTGGACTGGTACAAAGGTATGTCTGCGGGCAAAAGTGAAGATGCCGGCACCAAACTGATGGGTTTCTCCGGCCGGGTTAAAAATCCGGGCGTCTGGGAGCTGCCGTTTGGGACTACCGCACGTGAAATTCTTGAAGACTATGCCGGTGGCATGCGCGATGGTCTGAAATTCAAAGCCTGGCAGCCGGGCGGGGCAGGGACTGACTTCCTGACCGCCGATCATCTGGACCTGCCGATGGACTTTGCCAGCATTGGTAAAGCCGGCAGCCGTCTGGGGACTGCGCTGGCGATGGCCGTGGATCACGAAATCGGCATGGTTCCGCTGGTACGCAACCTGGAAGAGTTCTTCGCCCGCGAATCTTGTGGCTGGTGTACACCGTGCCGCGATGGCCTGCCGTGGAGTGTGAAAATTCTTCGTGCGCTGGAACGGGGTGAAGGTCAGCCGGGGGATATCGAAACTCTCCTGCAACTTTGCCGCCAGCTTGGCCCGGGCAAAACCTTCTGCGCACACGCGCCGGGTGCCGTGGAGCCATTGCAGAGTGCGATTAAATATTTCCGGGAAGAATTTGAGGCGGGTATCGCCAAACAGCATTACAACAACGCACATGCGATTGCGGGCATTCAGCCAAACAATCTGCTGAAAGAGCGCTGGTAGTGAAGGCAACAGGCAGCGGACGTGAGCCCGCTGTGCGCGAATTTCCGGAACAAGGGACGCGCTGTCGAATGATATACGCCAACCCGGCAAGAATTTTTGATTAACGCCCGCTCAGGCGGGCCACGTGGAAGCATGCTGACTATGGCTACGATTCATGTAGACGGCAAAGAATACGATGTAGACGGAGCGGACAACCTGTTACAGGCTTGCCTCTCTCTCGGCCTCGATATTCCTTATTTTTGCTGGCATCCGGCGCTGGGAAGCGTCGGCGCTTGCCGCCAATGTGCGGTTAAGCAATACCAAAATGCGGAAGACACGCGCGGTCGTCTGGTGATGTCATGTATGACACCAGCGTCTGATGGCACCTTCATTTCCATCGACGACTCTGAAGCGAAAGAATTCCGTGAAAGCGTCGTGGAATGGCTGATGACCAACCACCCGCACGATTGTCCGGTGTGTGAGGAAGGCGGTAACTGTCACCTGCAGGATATGACAGTGATGACCGGCCACAGTATGCGCCGTTACCGCTTCACCAAACGTACGCATAACAACCAGGATCTCGGTCCGTTCATCTCTCATGAAATGAACCGCTGTATCGCCTGTTATCGCTGTGTCCGTTACTACAAGGATTACGCGGACGGCACTGATCTGGGCGTTTATGGCGCACACGACAACGTCTATTTCGGCCGCCCGGAAGATGGCCCGCTGGAAAGCGAGTTCTCCGGTAACCTGGTAGAAGTGTGTCCGACCGGCGTATTCACCGATAAAACGCACTCCGAACGCTATAACCGTAAATGGGACATGCAGTTTGCACCAAGCATCTGTCAGCAATGTTCTGTTGGCTGCAATACCAGCCCGGGTGAGCGTTACGGCGAACTGCGTCGTATCGAAAACCGTTATAACGGTACCGTAAACCACTACTTCCTATGCGACCGTGGTCGTTTCGGTTATGGCTATGTGAACCTGAAAGATCGTCCGAAGAAACCTTTGCAGCTGCGTGGTAATGACTGGATCGAACTTAACGCAGAACAGGCGATGCAGGGCGCGGCAGACATTATCCGTCAGGCGAAGAAAACCATCGGTATCGGTTCTCCGCGTGCCAGCCTGGAAAGCAACTTTGCGTTGCGTGAACTGGTCGGTGCTGAAAACTTTTATACCGGAATTAACGCGGCAGAGCAGGGGCGTCTGCAACTGATGCTGAACATTCTGCGCAACAGCGGTGTTCACACACCGGCGCTGCGTGAAATTGAAGATTACGATGCCGTTCTGGTGCTGGGCGAAGATTTAACCCAGACCGGTGCGCGTATCGCATTGTCTGTGCGTCAGGCTGTTAAAGGTAAAGCCCGCGCGATGGCTGCGGCTCAGCGCGTTGCCGACTGGCAAATCGCCGCTGTTCAGAACATCGGTCAGCACGCCAAACACCCGCTGTTTATGACCAACGTAGACAACACCAAACTCGACGATATCGCGGCCTACAATTACCGTGCACCGGTCGATGAGCAGGCGCGTTTCGGCTTTGCTATCGCTCATGCACTGGATAATTCTGCGCCAGCGGTCACCGATCTGGCTGATGGCCTGAGCAAGAAAATCGACGTGATCGTGCAGGCGCTGACCGGTGCCCGCAAGCCATTGATCATCACCGGTTCTAACGCCGGCTCTGACGCCATTATCGAAGCAGCGGCCAATATCGCCAAAGCGCTGAAAATTGCGGGCAGTGATGTCGGCATTACGTTCGTGGCTTCTGCGGCTAACAGTATCGGTCTTTCGATGATTGGCGGTGGCACACTCGATGAAGCACTTGAGTTGCTGACCCGTGGCGAAGCAGACAGCGCGATTGTGATGGAAAATGACCTTTACCGTCAGGCGCCTGAGGCGAAAGTCGATGCAGCATTAGCTAATGTGCAGAACCTGCTGGTCGTTGACCATCAGCGTACCCGCATCATGGATAAAGCCAGCCTGATCCTGCCTGCGGCGAGTTTTGCCGAAAGCGACGGTACGCTGGTAAATCAGGAAGGTCGCGCACAGCGCTTCTTCCAGGTTTATGACCCGGCTTACTACGACACAACGGTTGCCATGCTCGAAAGCTGGCGCTGGATGCACTCGCTGCATTCCACTATCAACAGCCGTCATGTTGACTGGACTCAGCTTGATCACGTGATTGAAGCCTGTGTTGAAGCTCTGCCACAGCTGAAAGGCATGGTAGAAGCGGCGCCAAACGCCAGCTTCCGTATTCGTGGTCAGAAGCTGGCGCGTTCTCCGGCACGTTCAAGTGGTCGTACCGCTATGCGCGCGAACATCAGCGTTCATGAACCGCGTCAGCCACAAGATAAAGACACCATGTTTGCCTTCTCGATGGAAGGGAACAACAGCCCGACAGCCAACCGCAACCAGGTGCCATTCGCCTGGGCGCCGGGCTGGAACTCACCGCAAGCCTGGAACAAATTCCAGAGTGAAGTGGGCGGCAGTCTGCGCCACGGTGATCCGGGTGTGCGTCTGATTGAAGCCGGTGAGGGAACACTCGATTACTTCACCACGATTCCGGCGGCCTTTACTGCGCAGAGCGATAACTGGCGTGTAGCGCCTTATTATCACCTGTTCGGCAGTGAAGAAATGACACAGCGCTCGAAAGTTATCCAGCAACGTATGCCAGAAGCCTACGTGATGGTTAACCCGGCAGATGCCGCGCAGTTAGGGGTGAATGCAGGTTCTCAGGTGGAATTCACCTGTGCCGGTCAGACCCTCAGATTGCCCGTTCGTCTGAGTGAAACATTGAGTCAGGGCCAGGTTGGCCTGCCGCTGGGCTTGCCGGGCATTCCTCCGGTGCTGGTTGGCGCAACGGTTGAAAATCTGCGGGAGGCAGCACAATGAGCTGGTTTACACCTGTAGTCATCGATTCGTTGATCGCCATTCTGAAGGCGGTGGTGATCCTGCTGGTTGTTGTGACCTGCGGGGCCTTCATGAGCTTCGGCGAGCGCCGTTTGCTGGGCCTGTTCCAGAACCGATACGGACCAAACCGTGTCGGCTGGGGCGGTTCCCTGCAACTGGTCGCTGACATGATCAAAATGTTCTTCAAGGAAGACTGGGTACCTAAATTCACCGACAAAGCCATCTTTACGCTGGCGCCGATGATTGCGTTTACATCCCTGTTGATCTCCTTTGCGATTGTTCCGGTCAGCCCGACCTGGTTCGCCGCAGACCTGAACATCGGTATTTTGTTCTTCCTGATGATGGCCGGTCTGACCGTCTATGCGGTGTTGTTTGCTGGCTGGTCCAGTAACAACAAATACTCGCTGCTGGGGGCGATGCGTGCATCCGCTCAGACGCTGAGCTACGAAGTGTTCCTCGGCTTATCGCTGATGGGCGTCGTGGCGCAGGCGGGTTCTTTCAATCTGCAAGACATCGTCAATTCTCAGGCACATGTGTGGAACATCATCCCGCAGTTCTTTGGCTTCGTGACCTTTGCGATTGCCGGTGTGGCTGTGTGTCACCGCCACCCGTTTGACCAGCCGGAAGCCGAGCAGGAACTGGCCGACGGTTACCACATTGAATATTCCGGTATGAAATTCGGTCTGTTCTTTGTCGGGGAATACATCGGTATCGTGACTGTCTCTGCGCTGATCGTCACCTTGTTCTTCGGTGGCTGGCAGGGGCCGTTCCTGCCGCCGTTTATCTGGTTTGCGCTGAAAACCGCTTTCTTCATGGTGATGTTCATTTTGATCCGTGCTGCTTTGCCGCGTCCCCGCTACGACCAGGTGATGTCATTTGGCTGGAAAGTTTGCCTGCCACTGACCTTGCTTAATCTGCTGGCGACCGCTGCGGTCATCTTGTACAACGCGCAATAAGGGGTAATGAAACCATGACATTGAAAGACATAGTGGTCGGGTTCGGTACCCAGGTTCGCAGCTTGTGGATGATAGGCATGCACGCCTTCGCCAAGCGCGAAACCCAGATGTACCCTGAAGTTCCGGTCAATCCGCCTCCGCGCTACCGTGGCCGTATCGTGCTGACGCGCGACCCGGACGGCGAAGAGCGCTGCGTTGCCTGTAACCTGTGTGCAGTAGCCTGTCCGGTAGGCTGTATTTCTCTGCAAAAAGCAGAAATGAAAGATGGCCGCTGGTATCCGGAGTTCTTCCGCATCAACTTCTCACGCTGCATTTTCTGCGGTTTGTGTGAAGAAGCCTGCCCGACAACAGCGATTCAGCTGACGCCGGACTTCGAGCTGGGCGAATTCAAACGCCAGGATCTGGTGTACGAAAAAGAAGATCTGTTGATTTCTGGGCCGGGTAAATATCCGGAATACAATTTCTACCGGATGGCCGGTATGGCGATTGACGGCAAGTCGAAAGGCGAAGCTGAAAACGAAGCCAAACCGATCAACGTCAAAGGTCTGTTGCCTTAAGGAGCCGCAAGCATGGAATTTGCATTTTATATTGCAGCCCTGGTGGCCGTGTTGGCGACATTGCGTGTTATCACGCACACCAACCCGGTGCATGCACTGCTGTATCTGATCGTCTCTTTACTGGCGATTGCTGCGGTCTTCTTCTCGCTCGGCGCGTACTTCGCCGGTGCACTGGAGATCATCGTTTACGCGGGCGCCATTATGGTGCTCTTCGTCTTCGTCGTGATGATGCTCAACCTCGGCAATGTCGAAGAACAGGAACGTGCCTGGCTCAAACCTGCCACCTGGATCGGGCCTTCAGTTTTGTCAGTCATCCTGCTGGTGGTGATGATCCTGTCTATTCTCGGTGTGCATGACCATGGCATCAAAGGCGACATGATTGACGCGAAAGCGGTGGGTATCGCGCTGTTCGGGCCTTACGTTCTGGCGGTTGAGCTGGCGTCAATGTTGCTGCTGGCCGGTCTGGTCGTGGCATTCCATGTTGGTCGTGAACACAAACCGGGTGAAGTCTTCGGTGACGCACCGGCCACGACCGAAATGGCTACAAAAAGAAAACCGGAGGAGAGAGCATGATCCCTCTACAACATGGTCTTATTCTGGCCGCGATCCTCTTTGTTTTGGGGCTTACCGGGCTGCTGGTTCGTCGTAATCTGTTGTTTATGCTAATCAGTCTTGAAGTGATGATTAACGCGGCAGCGCTGGCGTTTATTGTGGCGGGAAGCTACTGGGGTCAAGCAGACGGGCAGGTGATGTACATTCTGGCCATCAGCCTGGCTGCGGCGGAGGCCAGTATTGGTCTGGCGTTGCTGTTGCAACTGTATCGCCGTCGCCACACTCTCAATATTGATACTGTCAGTGAGATGCGCGGATGAACTTACTCTATTTAACTATTCTGTTCCCGCTGATTGGCTTCCTGTTACTGGCCTTTTCTCGCGGTCGCTGGTCTGAAAATACCTCCGCTACCATTGGCGTGGGTTCCATTGGTCTGGCAGCACTGACCACCGTTTATGTGGGCATCAACTTCTTCAGCCAGAAAGCGGCGGGCGTTGAAGTCTTCAACCAGCATCTGTGGAACTGGATGCAGGTGGGTGACTTCAATATTCCAGTCACACTGACGCTCGATGGTTTGTCAATGACCATGCTGTCTGTGGTCACTGGCGTCGGTTTCTTCATCCACATGTTCGCTTCCTGGTACATGCGCGGTGAAGAAGGCTACTCACGCTTCTTTGCGTACACCAACCTGTTTATCGCCAGCATGGTGGTTCTGGTACTGGCTGACAACTTGCTGCTGATGTACCTCGGCTGGGAAGGCGTGGGTCTGTGCAGCTACCTGCTGATCGGTTTCTACTACACCCATCCGGCCAACGGTGCGGCGGCGATGAAAGCCTTTATCGTGACCCGTGTTGGTGACGTGTTCCTGGCTTTCGCGTTGTTCATTCTTTACCGCGAACTGGGTACGCTGAACTTCCGCGAACTGATGATCCTGGCACCGCAAAAACTGGCAGTGGGCGACACGGCAATCACCTGGGCAACCCTGATGTTACTGGGTGGCGCCGTGGGTAAATCCGCGCAGCTTCCTTTGCAGACCTGGCTGGCAGATGCGATGGCTGGTCCGACGCCGGTTTCTGCGCTGATCCACGCCGCGACCATGGTAACCGCCGGTGTTTATCTGATTGCACGTACTCATGGCCTGTTCCTGATGGCGCCGGAGATCCTACATCTGGTGGGCATTATTGGTGCGGTAACGCTGGTTCTGGCAGGTTTTGCTGCGCTGGTACAGACCGACATCAAACGCGTTCTTGCGTACTCGACCATGAGCCAGATTGGTTACATGTTCCTGGCGCTGGGCGTTCAGGCGTGGGATGCCGCTATCTTCCACCTGATGACGCACGCATTCTTCAAAGCACTGTTGTTCCTTTCTTCCGGTTCGGTCATTTTGGCCTGCCACCACGAACAGAACATTTTCAAAATGGGTGGATTACGTAAATCCATTCCTCTTGTCTATCTCTGCTTCCTGGTCGGTGGTGCGGCGCTGTCGGCCTTGCCAATCATCACTGCGGGCTTCTTCAGTAAAGATGAAATCCTCGCGGGTGCGCTGGCTAACGGACACCTGAATCTGATGGTTGCCGGTCTGGTCGGTGCGTTTATGACCTCGCTGTACACCTTCCGCATGATCTTCATCGTGTTCCATGGCGAAGAGAAAATCAAAGCGCATGCGGGTAAAGGCATCACTCACCACCTGCCGCTGCTGGTGTTACTGGTTCTGTCCACCTTCATTGGCGCGATGATTGTTCCGCCACTGAAAGGCGTACTGCCGGATACCACTGAGCTGGCGCATGGCAGCGTGCTGACGCTGGAAATCACATCAGGCGTGATTGCAATTGCTGGCATTCTGCTGGCGGCGGCCCTGTATCTGGGTAAACGCTCGCTGGTCAACAGCATTGCGAAAAGCGCACCGGGTCGTTTCTTCACGACCTGGTGGTTCCATGCCTGGGGCTTCGACTGGCTGTACGACATGATTTTCGTGAAACCTTATCTGCTGGTCGCGAAACTCCTGCAACGTGATCCGCTGAACTCGATGATGAATCTGCCTGCGCTGTTTGCCCGTCTGGGTAACCGTGGTCTGACTCTGAGCGAAAACGGTCAGGTACGTTGGTACGTCGCGTCAATGGGGCTCGGTGCGGTCGTCGTTCTGGCGCTGCTGCTGGTGATTTAAGCCTGCATTACGGGTGTAGTTATCAATGCCGGTCTGTTGGTGTAACTGACCGGCAAGTGAAATAGCCTTCGGGCATAAAAGAAGGGAACGACACGCCATGCTATTACCTTGGCTAATATTTATCCCCTTTATCGGCGGGCTGCTGTGCTGGCAGACTGAGCGCTTTGGGAGCAAAGTACCGCGCTGGATCGCGTTGATTGCGATGGGGCTGACGCTGGCTCTTTCCGTGCAATTGTGGTTGCAGGGAGGATATTCATTAACGACGCCTGCGGGTATTCCACAGTGGCAATCCGAATTTTCGGTGCCGTGGATCCCTCGTTTTGGCATCAGCTTCCATCTGGCGCTGGACGGTTTGTCCCTGCTGATGGTGGTTCTGACCGGTCTGCTGGGTGTTCTGGCGATCCTCTGTTCGTGGCGTGAAATCCAGAAGTATCAGGGCTTCTTCCACCTGAACTTACTGTGGATCCTCGGCGGCGTAATCGGCGTGTTCCTCGCCATCGACATGTTCCTGTTCTTCTTCTTCTGGGAAATGATGCTGGTGCCGATGTACTTCCTGATTGCCTTGTGGGGACACAAAGCGTCAGACGGTAAAACGCGTATCAGCGCAGCAACCAAATTCTTCATCTATACGCAGTCCAGCGGTCTGGTGATGTTGATTGCCATACTCGGTCTGGTGTTTGTGCATTACAACGCCACCGGTGTATGGACGTTCAATTACGCTGACCTGCTGAAAACGCCAATGTCGCACGGTGTAGAATATCTGCTGATGCTCGGTTTCTTCATCGCGTTCGCGGTGAAAATGCCGGTTGTGCCATTGCACGGCTGGTTACCCGATGCACACAGTCAGGCACCGACCGCCGGTTCCGTCGACTTAGCCGGTATCTTGCTGAAAACCGCAGCCTACGGGATGTTGCGTTTCTGTCTGCCGCTGTTCCCGGAAGCGTCTCACCAGTTTGCCCCGATTGCCATGTGGCTGGGTGTGATTGGTATCTTCTACGGCGCGTGGATGGCGTTCTGTCAGACCGACATTAAACGTCTGATTGCATACACCTCCGTATCGCATATGGGCTTCGTACTGATTGCCATCTACACGGGCAGCCAGCTGGCGTACCAGGGCGCAGTGATTCAGATGATTGCACACGGCCTGTCCGCAGCCGGTATGTTCATCATCTGTGGTCAGCTTTACGAACGTCTGCATACCCGTGATATGCGCCAGATGGGCGGATTGTGGGGCCGGATTAAATACCTGCCAGCGTTGTCGCTGTTCTTCGCCGTCGCCACCTTGGGGATGCCGGGTACCGGTAACTTCGTCGGTGAATTCCAGATCCTGTTCGGCAGCTACCCGGTTGTGCCGGTGATCACTGTCATCTCAACCTTTGGTCTGGTGTTCGCTTCGGTTTACTCACTGGTGATGATGCAGCGCGCTTACTATGGCAAAGCAAAATCTGACGAACCGCTGCCGGGCATGACCTCACGCGAACTGTCGATCATCCTGTTACTTGTTGTATTGCTGGTGGCGCTGGGCTTCTACCCGCAGCCAATTCTGGATACTTCAAGCGCCGCGATGAGCAACATTCAGCACTGGTTCGGGTCTTCAGTTTCCACTATTTCAACGACAAGGCCGTAATTCGCCATGACATTTACACTTCAAAATCTGATCGCACTATTACCGCTGATGATCGTCGGATTGACGGTGGTGGTGGTGATGCTGTCCATTGCGTGGCGACGCGACCATTTTCTTAATGCCACTCTGACAGTCATCGGGCTGAACGTTGCCTTACTTTCCCTTTACTACGTCGGACAGGTCGGGCCGCAGGACGTCACACCGTTGCTGCGCGTTGACGGCTACTCGATGTTCTACATCGGGCTGGTGCTGCTGGCGAGTCTGGCCACCAGTACGTTTGCTTACCCGTGGCTGGCCGGTTATCCGGACAACCGTGAAGAGTTCTACCTGTTAGTTCTCATCGCGGCCATGGGCGGCATTCTGCTGGCATGTTCAAACCATCTGGCGTCAATGTTCCTCGGGATCGAACTGATTTCCCTGCCATTGTTCGGCCTGATTGGTTACGCCTACCGCCAGAAACGTTCTCTGGAAGCGGCTATCAAATACATGCTGCTGTCGGCTGCTGCGTCTTCTTTCCTGCTGTTCGGTATGGCACTGCTGTACGCACAGTCCGGTGATTTGTCCTTCGCATCTCTGGGCAAAAATCTGGGTGACGGCGTGATGCTGCATCAGCCACTGCTGATGGCCGGTCTGGGCATGATGATTGTCGGTCTCGGGTTCAAACTGTCGCTGGTTCCGTTCCACCTGTGGACGCCAGACGTTTATCAGGGCGCACCTGCACCGGTTTCGACTTTCCTGGCAACCGCCAGCAAAATCGCAATCTTCGCGGTAGTGATGCGTTTGTTCCTCTACGCGCCGGTGGCTGACAGCGAATCGATCCGGATTGTGCTGAGCATTATTGCGTTCTGCTCAATTCTGGTCGGTAACCTGATGGCAATCAGCCAGAGCAATATCAAACGTCTGCTGGGTTACTCCTCCATCGCTCACCTTGGTTATCTGCTGGTGGCGCTGATTGCGGTACAAACGCATCAGTTGTCGATGGAAACTGTCGGCGTTTACCTGGCCGGTTATCTGTTCAGCAGCCTCGGTGCTTTCGGTGTGGTCAGCCTGATGTCCAGCCCGTACAAAGGTCCGGACGCGGAATCGCTGTTCTCCTACCGTGGTCTGTTCTGGCATAAGCCAATCCTGTCTGCTGTAATGACCGTGATGATGCTGTCACTCGCCGGCATTCCGATGACGCTGGGCTTTATCGGTAAGTTCTACGTGATTGCGACCGGTGTGACCGCGCATCTGTGGTGGCTGACCGGTGCTGTGGTTGTCGGTTCTGCGATTGGTCTTTACTACTATCTGCGCGTAACGGTGAGCCTGTATCTGAGCGCGCCTGAAACGCTGGTTCGTGATACGCCTAATAACTGGGCGCTCACGGCAGGCGGGGTGGTTGTACTGATTTCCGCGATTCTGGTGCTGCTGCTGGGTATCTTCCCGCAACCGCTGATCTCGCTGGTGCAGATGGCGCAACCGCTGCTCTGATAAAGCCTGTACACGCAGTCTGAAAGCTGACAAAGCCGCTCTCATGAGCGGCTTTTTTAATCCTATCGATGCATTTTTGTGATATAAATCACATTTATATGTACGTTCATTCAAAAATTACATTCGTTTTGTGATCTTGCCCATTCCATTATTCCCGCCAATGCGTACACTGCGCGCTTGTTCAGATTCGTATGGATTTACACCATGAATGTTTTAGTGATGATTGCCATAACCACCGGCATCCTCTCCGGTGTCTGGGGCTGGGTGGCCATCAGCCTTGGGCTGATAAGCTGGGCGGGATTCCTCGGATGCACGGCATATTTCGCCTGTCCGCAGGGTGGACTACGCGGATTACTGATCAGTACGCTGACCTGCATGAGCGGTGTCTTTTGGGCGGTCGTCATTATCGCGGGCAGCGCCATGCGCCCCGAATGGAGCATTCTCGGTTACATGCTGACCGGCGTAGTCGCTTTCCTGATGTGCATTCAGGCCCGGCAACAGTGGCTGGCTTTTGTGCCGGGAACATTTATCGGTGCCTGTGCGACTTTTGCCGCGCAGGGCGACTGGCGTCAGGTGGTGGTGTCATTGCTGGTCGGACTGGTATTCGGTTACGCGATGAAAAACAGCGGATTATGGCTGGCGAAACAGCGTGAAAAACCGCGTGCGCAGCTGGAAAAATCCGCCGTTTTTGTGAAAACCAAAGGGTCAGAAGGTTCTTAAAACTCCCGAATTTACGGCAGTTTATGGGATCCGGCGGGCATTTACTCCCGTTCTGCGCTAGGGTTATAGGCAGTGTGAACTTTCACATCATAAGGAGATAAATATGGCTGACCAATTTGAGACACAGCAGAACTCGTTAGATGACGATTTGCGTATGCTGACTGAAACTCTGGAAGAAGTGCTGAAATCTTCCGGTGATAAAGCCGATGAGAAGTATGTCCAAATCAAAGCGCGTGCGGAAAATGCACTGAAAGATATCAAATCGCGCATTGATCCGCAGGCTCGCTCTTACTGCAAAAAAGCCCGCAAAGTTGCAGAACAAACTGACAGCTATGTGCGCGAAAACCCATGGCACGGCGTTGGTGTAGGCGCGGCCGTCGGTCTGGTGGTTGGCCTCCTTCTGCGTCGCTAATCCCGCTGAGCAGGAGCGGTTTTCGCTGCTCCTGCTACCTCACGTTTGATTACTCCTTTCTCTCCTCCTATACTCCTTCTTAGCTAACGTCACTCACTTCAGCTTGATCTGTCGCATATTTTCATTTTTCGTATCGCCGCATAATTCATCCGTAATTGATCCAACCCGTTTTTTGATCCAGAAGGGTATTTCTGCCCGTCACAAAACATCCGGTATGGCCCGAGGTAGCGGTGAAACAAATATCAGCAATCATTGAACAGCTTGATACAGCCCTGGCAGGCGAATGGCCTGATACCGCGGGTATCCGACAGTTCAGTTATTCTCTGCAAAAACAGCCTGACACCGGCCTGCTTGAATGGTTATCCGCACAACCTTGCTATCCAAAATTCTACTGGCAGCAGCGCGATGGCGATGAAGAAGCCGCCGTGTGTGGCGATGCCTATGCGTTTGGCAACCTGTCGCAGGCGCAGGATTTTATCCGCGAGTACCAGGACATTTCCGATCTGCATATCTGGGGCCTGAACGCCTTTAATGCGGACAACGATGACGCCGCATTTGCTGCCAACGCTCTCTTCCTGCCACGCATTGAACTCTGCCGCAAAGGCACCACTTATTGGCTGCGCTGTACCGTTTTCAGCACCCTTTCGTTATGTGATGAAGCGCGCCGGACCCGGTTGTTCCTGCGTTCGCTGGTCGCCAGCCGGGATTTGCCGCCGATCACTTCCCGCGTTATCCAGCACCAGCATTTGCCCGCTCAGCCGCAGTGGAACGAACTGATTTCACAGGCGCTGACCTGTATCGAACAGCAGCAATTCGACAAAGTCGTTCTCGCCCGTAAAACTACCCTAACGCTCAGCCAGCCGCTGAACGCCTGCGCTTTCCTCGCCGCCAGCCGCGAAGTCAATCATCGCTGTTATCACTTTATGCTGGCGTTCACGCCGCAACAGGCTTTTCTGGGATCCAGCCCGGAACGTCTGTTCCTGCGCGACCATACTGAGTTATTCACCGAAGCGCTGGCGGGCACTGTCGCTAATCATCCTGATGATGATGAAGCACAAATGCTGGGTGAATGGCTGCTGAATGACGGCAAAAACCAGCGCGAAAATTTGCTGGTGGTTGATGATATTTGCCAGCGTTTGCAGGGCGGGGCGCATTCTCTGGACGTGATGCCCGCTGAGATTCTGCGGTTACGCAAAGTGCAGCATCTGCGCCGCAGCATCCACGGCGAGCTCGCCGAGGCCGATGACGCCGGATGCCTGCAACGTCTGCAACCGACGGCGGCGGTGGCCGGATTACCGCGTCAGGCCGCGCGTGAATTTATCGCCCGTTATGAGCCATTTGACCGCCAGTGGTACGCCGGTTCTGCCGGGTATCTCAGTTCCGAACAAAGTGAATTTACCGTGGCATTGCGCTCTGCGGCGGTAAAAGGGCAACAGCTGGAACTTTACGCCGGGGCGGGGATTGTCGCCGGTTCTGACGCTGCACAGGAATGGCAGGAAATCGAAAACAAAGCCGCCGGTTTGCGTACTTTGCTGGAAGAGCACTACACGCCTGCCGTTCAGGCCGGATAATCCTTTGCCGGAGTGAGTTCATCATGTCTGTTGCCGTCTTTAACCGTCGCTGGGCGACGCTGATCCTTGAAGCACTGACCCGCCATAATGTGCAGCATGTCTGTATTGCTCCCGGTTCCCGTTCCACGCCGCTGACCCTTGCAGCCGCGGCACATCCGTATCTGATCTGTCACACCCATTTTGACGAACGCGGCCTCGGCCATCTGGCGCTCGGGCTGGCAAAAGCCAGCGGGCAGCGCGTGGCTGTCATTGTCACTTCCGGCACGGCGGTCGCCAATCTTTATCCGGCACTGATCGAAGCCGGGCTGACCGGCGAAAAACTGGTGCTGCTCACCGCCGATCGCCCGCCGGAACTCATTGACTGTGGCGCCAATCAGGCCATCCGCCAGACCGGTATTTTTGCCAGCCATCCGGTTCAGACGCTGGATTTGCCGCGTCCGACGCCGGAAATCAGTGCCCGCTGGCTGGTGTCGGCGCTCGATAACGCGCTGGCGCAGCAGACGCATGGCGCGGTACATATAAATTGCCCGTTTGCTGAGCCGCTTTATGGTGAAGATAACGGTGAACATCAGGTCTGGCTGCAAACGCTGGGCGACTGGTGGCAGGGAGATCAGCCGTGGCTGTCTTATTCGCCGGTGCAGCATCCGGTGGCACCGTCTGACTGGTTTTCATGGCGGCAAAAGCGCGGCGTGATTATCGCCGGTCGTATTTCAGCGCAGGAAAGTGAGCTGGTCGCCCGCTGGGCAGAACTGCTTGGCTGGCCGCTGATAACCGACGTTCAGGCATCAACCGGTAATCCGCTTCCCTGTGCCGATTTATGGCTTGCCTCCCCGCAGGCGCAGGCTGTGCTGTCGAAAACTCAGCTGGTCATTCAGTTTGGCGGCGGTTTAACCGGTAAGCGTTTGCTGCAATGGCAGGCCGCGTGCCAGCCGGAGGAATACTGGCTGATCGACACCTTACCGGGCAGGCAGGATCCGGCGCAGCATCGTGGCCACCGTATTCAGGCCGATGTCGCTGAGTGGCTTCTGGCGCACCCTGCGCAGCCTCAGCCGGACTGGGCAGAAGAGCTGGAACAGTGTTCCCAACGCGCGCTAAACGCCGTGGAAAATCGTCTTGAAGGCACCTTTGGCGAGGCCGCGGTGGCGTGCTGTCTTCCCGCTTTATTGCCGGAGCACGGTCAGCTTTTTCTTGGCAACAGCCTGATTGTCCGGCTCGTGGATGCTTTCGCGCAGTTGCCTGCAGGTTATCCGGTTTTCGCCAACCGCGGCGCCAGCGGAATTGACGGCCTGCTTTCAACAGCCGCCGGTGTTCAGCGCGCAACCTGCAAACCCACACTGGTGCTTCTCGGCGATATCTCCGCACTTTACGATTTAAACGCGTTGGCGCTGATGCGCCAGTGTTCCGCCCCGACGGTCATCATCGTGGTGAACAATAACGGCGGGCAGATTTTCTCTTTGTTACCGACGCCGGAGGCTGAGCGTCAGCGTTTTTACTGCATGCCGCAAAACGTTGAATTCAGCCATGCGGCAGCGATGTTTGGTCTGGATTACGCCTGCCCGGATTCCATGAGCACGTTACGCGACGCCGTCAGCCAGTGCTGGCAGCACGGCGGCGTAAAACTTATCGAGCTGAAAGTCAGTGAAACGGAAGGCGCTGAGTGTCTGCGTGATTTAGTCAGAGAGGTCAGCGCATCATGACGCTGGCCTGCACGCGGCTCAGTGGCGACGCCGAAGGGCGTCCGTGGCTGGTCTTTCTCCACGGTTTGCTGGGCAGTGCGGAAGACTGGCAGCCGCTTTTGCCTTCGCTGACCGGATGGCCGTGCTTACGGGTGGATTTGCCGGGGCACGGGCGTTCCACCGCGATTACCGCCGCTGGTTTTGCCGACGTCAGTCAGTTGCTGACCGACACGCTGAACGGGCAGGGCATAACTTCTTACTGGCTGATCGGTTATTCGCTGGGCGGGCGCATCAGCCTGTATCACGCCTGTCACGGCGACACGTCCGGCTTGCAGGGTGTGCTGGTGGAAGGTGCACATCCCGGGCTGACCTGTCCGGCGGAACGCGCGCAGCGCCGTCATCACGATCAGCAATGGGCTGCGCGTTTCACGCAAGCATCCTGGCCGCAGACACTCGCCAGCTGGTATCAGCAGCCGGTGTTTTCCAGCCTGACGGACGAACAGCGCGCCGGGCTGGTTTTATTGCGTGAGGGCAATAATCCCCGCGCCGTTGCCGCGATGCTGGCCTCCACGTCGCTGTCGGTGCAGCCGGATTTGCGGCCTGAACTGCGTCTGCTTTCACGTCCACTGGCGTGGCTGTGTGGCAGTGCCGACACCAAATTTATCCATCTTGCACAGCAGTCCGGTTTCGAACTGCGTACCGTCGCCAATGCCGGGCATAACGCCCATCGTGACAATCCGGCGGAATTTGCCCGTCAGGCGCTGGCGTTCATTAATTCACCTGTCTTAAAGGAAGTTGAGCATGATTTATCCTGATGAAAAAGAACTGTATGCGCCGGTTGAATGGCGTGATTGCACCGGCGAATTCGAAGATATCCGTTATCACAAATCTGCAGATGGCATCGCTAAAATCACCATCAACCGTCCGCAGGTGCGTAATGCGTTTCGCCCGCTGACCGTCAAAGAAATGATCCGTGCGCTCGACGATGCCCGTAACGACGAAGGTATTGGCGTGATCGTGCTGACCGGCGAAGGCGAAAAAGCCTTCTGCGCCGGCGGTGATCAGAAAGTCCGCGGCGATTACGGCGGCTATCAGGACGCCAGCGGCGTGCACCACCTGAACGTGCTGGATTTTCAGCGTCAGATCCGTACCTGCCCGAAACCTGTTGTGGCGATGGTAGCCGGTTTCTCCATCGGCGGCGGACACGTTCTGCATATGATGTGCGACCTGACGATTGCCGCGGATAACGCCATCTTTGGCCAGACCGGCCCGAAAGTCGGTTCCTTCGACGGCGGCTGGGGCGCTTCTTATATGGCGCGCATCGTCGGCCAGAAAAAAGCCCGCGAAATCTGGTTCTTGTGCCGTCAGTACGACGCGAAAGCCGCGCTGGAAATGGGCCTGGTTAACACTGTAGTTCCGCTGGCCGATCTGGAAAAGGAAACGGTGCGCTGGTGCCGCGAAATGCTGGAAAACAGCCCGATGGCGCTGCGTTGCCTGAAAGCTGCACTCAATGCTGACTGCGACGGTCAGGCCGGGTTGCAGGAACTGGCGGGTAACGCCACGATGCTGTTCTACATGACCGACGAAGGTCAGGAAGGGCGCAACGCGTTTAACGAAAAACGCCAGCCGGACTTCAGCAAATTTAAGCGTAATCCGTAATGCGCCGCGCCACGGTGTACCGGTATAGCCTGCCGATGGAGGCGGGCGTGGTGCTGCGCAATCAGCGTCTGAAAACGCGTGACGGTTTGCTGGTATCACTGTGGCAGGACGATAAAACCGGCTGGGGCGAAATTGCGCCGCTGCCCGGTTTTAGTCAGGAGGCGTTGCCGCAGGCGCAGGATGCCGTTCAGCACGGGCTGAGCCAGTGGGTGCAGGGCGCATCGCTGACGGCGGTTGCGTCGGCGTTCAGCAGTTTGCCTTCTGTGGCGTTCGGCCTCAGTTGTGCCGATGCGGAATTGCGCGGCGAATTGCCTGAAGTCATGAGTTTGCGCTGTGCGCCGCTGTGTCATGGCGATCCGAACGAACTGTATGCGCGTCTGGGTGAATTGCCGGGTGATTTATTTGGCCAGAAAGTCGCCAAAGTGAAAGTCGGTTTGTACGAATCGGTAGGCGACGGGCTGAATGTCAGCATGTTGCTGGAGGCGTTGCCGGAGCTGCGTTTACGCCTCGACGCTAACCGCAGCTGGACGCCGGTCAAAGCCGAGGGGTTTGCCCGTCACGTCGCCCCTGAGCTGCGTTCCCGCATCGCTTTTATCGAAGAACCCTGCCTGACGCGTGAACAATCCCGCGATTTTTCCCGTACCACCGGCATTAAGATTGCCTGGGACGAAAGCGTGCGCGAGCCCGGTTTTACCGTTCAGGCCGAGCCGGGTCTGGCGGCAATCATCATCAAACCTACGCTGACGGGAAGCCTGTTACGCTGCCGCCAGCTGATTGCGCAGGCCCACGCGGCGGGGCTGGAAGCAGTCATCAGTTCATCGATTGAATCCAGCCTCGGGCTGACGCAGCTGGCGCGTATCGCGCAATGGCTGACGCCCGACGCCGTGCCGGGGCTCGATACACTGGATCTGATGCAGGCGCAGTTGATCCGGCAATGGCCGGGTTCCACACTCCCGCTGACGGATGTTTCTCAACTGGAAAAGGTATGGCAGAGCAAATGATCAATGACTGGCCGTGGCGTGAACGGGCGAACCGTTCGCCGTTTGCCATGGCGCTGAAAGCCGGGGATATCACCTGGTGCTGGCGTGATTTGCAACATCGTGTTGATTCACTGGCCGCCGGATTTATTCAGCAGGGCGTCAGTAAAGGCGCGGGTGTTGTGCTGCGCAGTAAAAACAGTCTGGATGCGCTGCTCAGTTATCTGGCGCTGTTGCAGACTGGCGCGCGTTTACTGCCGCTGAATCCGCAGTTGCCGCAAGGTCTTTGCGAAAAATTATTACCCCAGCTGGACATCAGTTTTGTGCTGGATCTGACCGGACAGCCGCTGTCCCTGAGCCAGACGCCGCTGCATTTGCGTAACGCGTTTTCCGTCAGCTGCGTTTCATGGCAGCCGGAGCGTATTGCAACAATGACGCTCACTTCCGGCTCCAGCGGGTTGCCGAAAGCCGCAGCGCATACCCTTTCCGCTCATCTTGCCAGTGCGCGCGGCGTTCTGGGTTTGATTCCGTTTACACACAACGACAGCTGGCTGCTTTCGCTGCCGCAGTTTCATGTATCGGGGCAGGGGATTATCTGGCGATGGCTTACCGCCGGTGCCACGCTGGTGCTGGCTGGGGATAAAAATATCGAGACCGCGCTGGCGGAATGCAGCCATGCGTCGCTGGTGCCGACGCAGCTCTGGCGTTTGTTGCAACAAACGGCATTCCCGGCGTCCCTGCGACACGTTCTGCTCGGCGGTGCGCAGATCCCGCTGGAGCTGACCACGCAGGCCGAAAAGGCTGGTGTGCAGTGCTGGTGCGGTTACGGGATGACGGAAACGGCGTCCACGGTGACGGCCAAACGCGCTGATGCGTCGGCGGGTGTGGGCATGCCGCTGGCCGGAAAAGACGTCCGTATTTCTGACGAAGAAATCCTGATCCGTGCCGACAGTCTGGCGGCCGGTTACTGGAAAAACGGTAGTCTGATGCCGCTGACGGATGCCGATGGCTGGTTGCATACCCGCGATCGCGGCGGGTGGCATGCAGGAGAACTGTTTATCGCCGGGCGTCTGGATAATCTGTTTTTCAGCGGCGGCGAAGGCATTCAGCCGGAAGATATCGAAAAAGTGCTGGTCAGCCATCCTCAGGTTTCGCAGGCTTTTGTGGTTCCCGTTGCTGATGAACAGTTCGGACATCGTCCGGTGGCGGTGCTCGACGCACAGGCCGGGCTGGTTTATGCGGAACTGAATCTCTGGCTTAGCCGGAAATTACCGCATTTCCAGTTGCCGGTGGCGTATCACGCGTTGCCCGAAACGCTGGCGCAGGGCGGTATCAAAATCTCCCGGCTGCGCATCCGGCAGTGGATTGAAACGCTGACCGCGTAGACGAAAAAAGGGCCGCATTGCGCGGCCCTTATCATTGCTTACGGTGTAAACCTGATCAGGCTTTCAGTGCTTCTTCTACGCCCGCGCCATACGCCGGATCGACTTTGTAGAACAGGTCGAGCTGGCGTAGTTGCGTTTCAGGTGACGCATGCTTCAGTTCACCGGCAATGCGCGCAAACATACGCTGATGTTCGGCTTCAGACAGCAGGTTAAACAGCAAACGCGGCTGAGTGAAATAATCATCATCTTCACGATGATTCCAGTGATCGGCTGCGCCCTCAATGCTCAGCGGCGGTTCGCTGAAATCGGGCTGTTCCTGGAATAAACCTGCGCTGTTCGGCTCGTACGTCACGCCGTTACCGCTGTTGCCGTCAACGCGCATCGCGCCGTCGCGGTGATAATTATGGAACGGGCATTTTGGTGCGTTCACCGGGATCTGATGATGGTTCACGCCCAGACGGTAACGGTGCGCGTCGCCGTAAGAGAACAGGCGCCCCTGCAACATTTTGTCCGGGGAGAAGCCGATGCCCGGCACCACGTTCGCCGGGCTCATCGCCACCTGCTCAACTTCGGCAAAGTAGTTTTCCGGATTACGGTTCAGCTCGAATTCACCGACCTCAATCAGCGGATAATCGCTGTGCAACCAGACTTTGGTCAGGTCAAACGGGTTGTACGGCAGTTGGGAGGCTTCCGCTTCCGGCATGATTTGCACGAACAGTTTCCAGCGCGGGAAATCGCCGCGTTCGATGGCGTCATACAGGTCGCGCTGTGAACTTTCGCGGTCGGTGCCGACCAGTTTTTCGGCTTCATCGTCCATCAGGTTTTCAATACCCTGCTGGCAGCGGAAATGGAATTTCACCCAGAAACGCTCATTTTCTGCGTTGATAAAGCTAAAGGTGTGGCTGCCGAAACCGTGAATGTGGCGGTAAGACGTTGGCAGGCCACGGTCACTGACGTCGATGGTCAGCTGATGCAACGCTTCCGGCAGATGCGAGAAGAAATCCCATTTATACGCCGGGTTACGCAGGTTAGTGCGCGGGTCGCGTTTCACGACGTGGTTCAGATCCGGGAACTTCAGCGGGTCACGCAGGTAAAATACCGGCGTGTTATTACCGACCAAATCCCAGTTGCCTTCTTCGGTGTAAAACTTCATGGAGAAGCCGCGGATATCACGTTCTGCATCCGCCGCGCCGCGCTCACCGGCCACGGTAGAGAAACGGATAAACATGTCGGTTTGCTTGCCGATTTCAGAGAAGATCTTCGCGCGGGTGTACTGCGTAATATCGTGCGTCACGGTGAAGGTACCGTGCGCGCCGGAACCTTTCGCGTGCATTCGACGCTCAGGGATCACTTCGCGGTCGAAGTGCGCTAATTTCTCAAGAAACCAGACATCCTGCAGAAGCAGCGGGCCACGGCGGCCAGCGGTGATGACATTGTTATTATCGACGACGGGTGCGCCAGAGGCTGTTGTTAATCCTTTCTTCGTCATGACAATTCCTTTCAGTTTGAAACGGGTGTGGGGTAAAAGGGGCTGTGGAAGCCTTTTTACATTCCTTGTCTGAGGGTTGCTTTCCTAAGCAAAATTCACTCTACCCACAAGTAATAAACCCTATATTGATCAGGGGCAAATAGGCTGGAGTTATCATTCCGATTAGAAATCGTCGTTTCATCAATGAAATCGATGTTTCTTACAATTTACCGCCTTTTCGCGAATGTTTTAAAGTTCCAAAAAGTTGTTACAACAGAGTGAATTGCTTTAGACTTCACGCGGAAGAATCATTGTCGTTTAGCAATTATTTAGGATAAATAATGAAAAAGTTTCTTGTCGCTGGTGTTGCTGCCAGCCTGATGTTCGCGGCTGCTTCTGCAAATGCAATCAGCGTGAATGGTGAAGTTGGCGAGCATTACACTCACTTAGGCGTGGGCTTCGGCACCACTTCTCCGGGTCTGGCTTTAAGCGGTGACTGGACACATAACGATGACGACGGCGATGTTGCCGGTCTGGGTCTGGGCTACAACATCCCGCTGGGTCCGTTCATGGCCACCGTCGGCGGTAAAGGGCTTTACACCAACCCGAAAGACGGCGACGAAGGTTACGCGGCAGCAGTTGGTGGCGGCCTGCAATTGCCAATCGCTAAACTGTTCACCCTGTACGGTGATTACTATTATTCCCCGGATTCACTGTCCAGCGGCATTGGCAACTATAAAGAAGCTAATGCAGGCGTGCGTCTGACCGCGATTCCGTTAGTGACCGTGAGCGTGGGTTACCGGTACATGGCGCTGGACGGCAAAGATGGCAACCGTGACAACATCGTGGCTGATGGCGCATACCTCGGCGGCGCCATCAACTTCTGATCCCCGTCCTCTTTCGGGAAATCTCCTGATAAGCCTGCTTAGCAGGCTTTTTTTTCGCCTGAATGTTCACTTCCGCACTCTCACTTTGTGCTTTTGCAATTGTGTTTCGGCCCGAGCCTTTCTACAGTGGAGTGACAAAAACAGAAGGAGAACGGGATGCTTAGGGTTGAGATGCTGAGTACGGGTGACGAAGTGCTGCACGGCCAGATTGTGGATACCAATTCTGCGTGGCTGGCGAATTATCTGTTCGAACAGGGTTTACCGATGACCAGCCGCGAAACCGTGGGTGACAGTCTCGACGCGCTGGTGGCCGTTCTCGAAGAACGCAGCCATATCGCGGATGTGCTGATTGTAAACGGCGGTTTAGGGCCAACAACGGATGATTTAAGTGCGCTGGCCGCGGCTAAAGCCTGCGGCGTAGAACTGGTGGAGAATGCCGGCTGGATTGAAACCATGCAGGCATTCTTTAATGAACGTGGCCGTCCGATGGCCGAATCTAACCGTAAACAGGCACAAATTCCGGCCAATGCCGAACTGCTGGATAACCCGGTCGGCACCGCCTGCGGGTTTAGCGTCAGGCTCAACCGCTGTCAAATCTTCTTCACGCCGGGCGTACCTTCTGAATTTAAAGTGATGGTGGAGCAGCAAATCGTTCCGCGACTTCACAAACAATTTCCCGCACTTGAAGCGCCGTTGTGTCTGCGTCTGACCACGTTCGGACGCGGCGAAAGCGATCTCGCCACCGAACTGGATAAACTTGAACTGCCGGAAGGTGTGGTGATGGGTTACCGTTCGTCATCGCCGATTATCGAGCTGAAAGTCACCGGCCCGCGTTCGCAGGAAGCCGCGATGCACAAAGCGTTTGAGCGTGTACGGGAAGTGGCGGGGGAGAGCACGATTTTCGAAGGGCTGGGCAGTCTGCCAGATCGTCTGGCTGAGCGTCTGCTGGCACAAAATCTGCGTCTTGCGGTGAGTGAAAGTTTCACCGGTGGTCTGCTGAACTGGCGGCTGCAAAGCGCAGGTGTTCCGCTGGCAGGAGGAGAGCTGCTGGCGCACAGCGAAGAAGCGTCACCGGAAAAATCCCTCGAATGCCTGCTGGCGCGGGCTCAGGGGCTGGCGGAAAAAACCGGCGCACAACTCGCACTGGCTGTCGGCGCACTGTCCGGCGAACACCTGAGTCTGGCACTGCATACGCCGTCCGGCACCAGCGGATTAACGATTCGTTACACCGCGACGCGACACGGTCTTACGTTACGGCAGGAGACGATGGCGATGGTGGCAATGGATATGCTGCGCAGGTATCTGAACGGATGGGATCCGGTGGCGGATTATCCGTGGTTGGATCGGGTGGCGAAGGTTTAGCTTTGTAAAGCTAGTGAAACTTTAAGTTCAAGGTCGTGGGCGTCGGCCCACACCGACCAGAGGGAGAATAAACCTTCTCCCTCTGGACTCCCGCGTTTTTTCACTGCGCGCTATCGCTGGGCCGATGGACATGTTCTGGTACATCGGCGTGTGGCGCGAAATCTTGCCGCTGCGCGGTGCCTTCTCTCGGTCTTCGAGCCATAGGTCTCGAAGCCGCTCCGTTCAGCAAGATTCCTGAATCGCCCGCACGATCTTAAATTCAAAGACAGACTATTTTTCATCTTTAGATAAGTTGATTGGCGTGCTCAAAAATGGCACCGAATGAATGGTTCGAGACCTGAGGCTCGACACCTGAAATTCGGGAATCGCGCAGCGATGGCATTTTGCGCCACTCACAATTGCGTCAGAAACATGTCCGTCGTGCCCGCGATAGCGCGCAGTGAAAGAGCCCGGGGGGTCTTGGGGGGCGGCGGCGATAAGCCGTCCCCCAAGTCGGTGTGGGCCGACGCCCACGACCTTGATTTTGATTTTGATTTAGAATTTAAACCGGAAGCCAATCTCAACAGCGGGCACGGGCAGCAGCCCGCTAAAATTCAACTTCAATATCCCCCACCGGCAGGCAGCAGCATGGAAGGACATCTCCTTCTGCCACAAACGCCAGAGGTTTCTCACTGTACTCAACCGTCCCGCGAACGAGCTTTATGCGACATGAACCGCAATAACCTTCCCGGCACTGGTATTCCACTTCAACCTGATGATGTTCAAACACTTCCAGCAAGTTCCGGTGCTCTGCGTTACAGACCAGTTGCTGGCCGTTTGCTGAAAGTGTGATGGTTCTGTCCGTCATTTACAGCTCGAAATCACTAAGATCATCCGCATGCACTTCAGAGTCAATCTGACCGACCAGATAGGAGCTGACTTCCACTTCCTGCGGTGCAACCTGCACGTTGTCGGACACCAGCCAGGCGTTGATCCACGGAATTGGGTTAGAGCGGGTTTTAAAGGGCGCATCCAGACCCACAGCCTGCATACGGATGTTGGTGATGTACTCGACGTACTGGCACAGAATGTCTTTGTTCAGGCCGATCATCGAGCCGTCTTTGAACAGATATTCAGCCCAGTCTTTTTCCTGCTGCGCGGCGAGCACGAACAAATCATGGCATTCCTGCTGACATTCCAGCGCGATCTCAGCCATTTCCGGATCGTCCTGACCTGAGCGAAGCAGGTTCAGCGCGTGCTGCGTGCCGGTCAGATGCAGGGCTTCGTCACGGGCGATCATCTTGATGATTTTCGCGTTGCCTTCCATCAGTTCACGTTCTGCGAACGCAAACGAACAGGCGAAGCTGACGTAGAAACGCACGGCTTCCAGGGCGTTGACACTCATCAGACAGATGTAGAGTTTTTTCTTCAGTTCACGCAGGTTTACCACGACAGTTTTGCCGTTAACCTGATGCGTGCCTTCGCCCAGCAGGTGGTAGTAGCTGGTCATCTCAATCAGCGTATCGTAATAGCCGGAGATATCTTTCGCGCGCTTGAGGATTTCTTCGTTGGTCACGATATCGTCAAACACAATCGCCGGATCGTTAACGATGTTGCGGATAATGTGCGTGTAAGAACGCGAGTGAATAGTTTCTGAGAACGCCCAGGTTTCGACCCAGGTTTCCAGCTCCGGGATAGAAATCAGCGGCAACAGCGCGACGTTCGGGCTGCGGCCCTGAATGGAATCGAGCAGCGTCTGGTATTTCAGGTTGCTGAGGAAGATGTGCTTTTCGTGATCCGGCAGTGCCTGGAAATCGATACGGTCACGGGAAACATCAATCTCTTCCGGACGCCAGAAGAAGGACAGCTGCTTTTCGATCAGTTTTTCAAAGATTTCATGCTTCTGCTGGTCGAAACGGGCAACGTTAACCGACTGGCCAAAGAACATTGGCTCAAGAAGCTGATCGTTTTTATTCTGGGAAAAAGTACTGTAGGCCATAACTTCCTCGAAATTCTCGGCAAAAACCCCCTGACGGGGGTTTTGAATAATAATTGAGTTAAAACAGACGATTAGATTTTGCAGGCGCCGCTTTCGCAGTCATCAGCCACTTCAGCTTTCATGTCTTCCTGCACATCGTCAGCACCGTCGCGAGTGTTCTGATAGTACAGCGTTTTCACGCCAAATTTGTAGGCCGTGAGCAGGTCTTTCAACAACTGTTTCATCGGCACTTTGCTGTTCGGGAAGCGCGACGGGTCGTAGTTAGTATTAGACGAAATCGCCTGGTCGATGAATTTCTGCATCACGCCAACCAGTTGCAGATAACCGTCGTTGTTCGGCATATCCCACAGCAGTTCGTACTGATCTTTCAGACGCTCATATTCCGGCACAACCTGACGCAGGATCCCGTCTTTCGACGCTTTGATACTGATATGACCGCGTGGTGGCTCGATACCGTTGGTGGCATTGGAAATCTGAGAAGACGTCTCGGAAGGCATCAGCGCGGACAACGTAGAGTTACGCAGGCCGTGGGTTTTGATACTTTCTCGCAGGGAATCCCAGTCCAGATGCAGCGGCTCGTCGCAAATCGCATCCAGATCTTTCTTGTACGTATCCACCGGCATGATGCCTTGTGAATAGGTAGTTTCGTTGAACCACTGACACGCGCCTTGCTCTTTCGCCAGCTCGTTGGAGGCTTTCAGCAGGTAATACTGAATGGCTTCAAACGTTTTGTGCGTCAGGTTGTTGGCGCTGCCGTCGGAATAACGCACGCCGTTTTTCGCCAGATAATACGCGTAGTTGATCACGCCGATACCCAGCGTACGACGGCCCATCGCGCCACGTTTCGCGGCTTTGATCGGGTAATCCTGATAATCAAGCAGGGCGTCAAGGGCACGAACTGCCAGCACTGCCAGCTCTTCCAGATCGTCGAGGCTTTCGATAGCGCCGAGGTTGAAAGCAGACAGCGTACACAGCGCGATTTCGCCGTTTTCGTCGTTCACATCGTCCAGCGGTTTGGTTGGCAGCGCGATTTCCAGACACAGGTTAGACTGGCGAACTGGCGCGATTGCCGGATCAAACGGGCTGTGGGTGTTGCAGTGGTCAACGTGCTGAATGTAGATACGGCCTGTAGAAGCACGTTCCTGCATCATCAGCGAAAACAGCTCAACCGCTTTTACTTTCTGCTTACGGATGCTGGCGTCCTGCTCGTACTTCTCGTAGAGACGTTCGAACTCGTCCTGATCGGCAAAGAAGGCATCGTACAGGCCTGGCACGTCGGACGGGCTGAACAGCGTGATATCGCCGCCTTTCACCAGACGCTGATACATCAGTTTGTTGATCTGCACGCCGTAGTCCATATGACGGACGCGGTTACCTTCAACACCACGGTTGTTTTTCAGCACCAGCAGGCTTTCGACTTCCAGATGCCACATCGGGTAGAACAGCGTCGCTGCGCCGCCGCGAACGCCGCCCTGAGAACAGGATTTCACGGCGGTCTGGAAGTGTTTGTAGAACGGGATACAACCGGTGTGGAACGCTTCGCCGCCACGGATCGGGCTGCCCAGCGCACGGATGCGACCGGCGTTGATGCCGATACCGGCACGTTGGGAAACGTATTTCACGATAGCGCTGGACGTCGCGTTGATGGAATCCAGGCTGTCGCCACATTCAATCAGAACGCAGGAGCTGAACTGACGGGTTGGGGTGCGCACGCCAGACATGATCGGCGTAGGCAGAGAAATTTTGAAGGTAGAAATCGCGTCATAGAAACGTTTGATGTAATCCAGACGGGTTTCACGCGGGTAGCCGGAGAACAGGCAGGCCGCGACCAGAATGTACAGAAACTGTGCGCTTTCGTAGATATCGCCGGTCACGCGGTTCTGTGCCAGATATTTCCCTTCCAGCTGCTTCACAGCGGCGTAGGAGAAATTCATGTCGCGCCAGTGGTCAATAAAACTGTCCATCTGCTCGAACTCTTCAGCCGTGTAGTCTTCCAGCAGATGTTTGTCGTATTTACCCATTTCAACCATGCGCGTGACCTGGTCGATCAGTTTTGGCGGTTCAAACTGGCCGTAGGCTTTTTTACGCAGGTGGAAGATTGCCAGACGGGCGGCCAGATATTGGTAATCCGGGGCATCTTTGGAGATCAGGTCGGCAGCCGCTTTGATAATCGTTTCATGAATATCAGCGGTTTTAATCCCGTCATAGAACTGGATGTGTGAACGAAGTTCTACTTGAGAAACTGATACGTTTTGAAGACCTTCCGCTGCCCAGTCAATGACACGGTGGATTTTATCAAGGTTGATGCGTTCTGTGCGGCCATCACGTTTAGTAACAAGCAGACTTTGGTTCATTCGGTGTGATACCTCAAAGGTTTATACAGTGCCTGACCTGGCCGTGAAAACACGCGCGACAGCACAAAGAGTCCCTTGTGTGCTGGTCAGGATATAAACACAATATATTGTGGGTTTGTTATTTTCTGATGACAAGATAGTGACTGAATGGCCCTTTTGCAAGTGAACAAAATGGCCTGTTTTGTGGATAAGTTGGGGAGAAATTTTTGCCTCAAGCCTGAGGAGTCCGTCATTGCTGGCGCGACAAACCTGTCAATATCTGAGATACGATTTTCTTATATTTTTGCGAAAGGTGATCGACTGCCGGTTTATTAAACGTTAGAAAAAAACGCTATATTGATCTGGATAACTATTCTAAAAAAACATGTTGCGTCTGCCGGATGAACCAACGCCCTAAAAACTAAGGTTTAAGTGAAATTATGAGCAGGGATGTTTGGGTAAAGTCTGAAGATTTCAGCCCGGAACGCATCTTCCGGGCTTGACGCAGGGGTGATTTCGGGCACTCAGCTCACGCTGTTATTTTCAGCCTGCGTATGAATCATGTAATTCACATCGACGTTTGGCCCGAGTTTGAAATGGTCGGTCAGCGGGTTGTAATGCAGCCCCATAATGTGGCGTTCAAACAGCGGCGTGCGGTCAATCATGTTCAGCAGCTCTGACGGCTTGATGAACTTTTTGATGTCATGCGTGCCCTTCGGCACCATCTTCAGCACGTATTCCGCGCCGAAAATCGCCATCAGCCAGGCTTTGTTATTACGGTTGATGGTGGAGAAGAAAACGTGGCCGCCGGGCTTTACCAGACGGGCGCAGGCCGCAACCACTGACGCCGGGTCCGGTACGTGTTCCAGCATTTCCATACAGGTCACGACATCGTACTGCTGCGGATGCGCATCGGCATGTGCTTCGACAGTTTCCTGCACGTAAGTGACTTTCACACCGCTTTCCAGCGCATGCAGACGCGCGACCTGCAACGGCTCGCCGCCCATGTCCAGACCGGTCACTTCTGCGCCAGCCACCGCCATGCTTTCACTTAAAATTCCGCCGCCGCAGCCGACGTCGAGAACCTTCTTCCCGAACAGGCCGTCGGCGCGCTCCAGAATGTAGTTCAGACGAAGTGGATTAATGCGGTGAAGGGGTTTGAATTCGCCTTCCAGATCCCACCAGCGCGAGGCGACGGCCTCAAACTTGGCGATTTCTTCATGGTCAATATTCTGTGGCTTAGAGGCCGGTGTGGTTGTCATGAGCGTGATGAACTCCTTATATCCAGATGAGCGGATTATACATATTCCGTCCGGTTTGGTTCAGTTTTGTCGCGACTGACTAATCTTTGTACGAATTCACGCGCTTTGCGCAAAGGTTTGAATCATGTTGGATAATACTGCGCAAAAGGGGGAGGTTGTTTTCCACGTTTGGCTGGTTTGTGGTATAGTTTTACACCTTTGCGCTATATATGCCTACGTGGGCAGCGGCCATGAATAATCAGTAGAGGGATAGCAGCTCCATGAGCGACCTTGCCAGAGAAATCACACCGATTAACATCGAAGAAGAGCTGAAAAACTCTTACCTGGATTATGCGATGTCCGTTATTGTCGGACGTGCGCTCCCAGATGTGCGCGATGGTTTGAAACCGGTGCACCGGCGCGTACTTTTCGCAATGAATGTTCTCGGTAACGACTGGAATAAAGCCTACAAAAAATCGGCCCGTGTGGTCGGTGACGTTATCGGTAAATATCACCCGCACGGTGATACTGCTGTTTATGACACCATCGTTCGTATGGCTCAGCCTTTTTCACTTCGCTACATGCTGGTGGACGGGCAGGGTAACTTCGGTTCGGTGGATGGCGACTCCGCCGCCGCCATGCGTTATACCGAAATCCGCATGTCAAAAATTGCACACGAATTGCTGGCAGACTTAGAAAAAGAAACTGTCGATTTCGTGCCAAACTATGACGGCACCGAACAAATTCCTGCGGTAATGCCAACGCGTATTCCTAACCTGCTGGTTAACGGCTCGTCAGGTATCGCGGTCGGTATGGCGACGAACATTCCGCCGCATAACCTCACTGAGGTGATCAACGGCTGTCTGGCGTACATCGAAGATGAAAACATCAGCATTGAAGGGCTGATGGAACACATCCCGGGGCCAGATTTCCCGACGGCGGCGATCATCAATGGCCGTCGTGGTATCGAAGAAGCTTACCGTACAGGCCGTGGCAAAATCTCCATCCGTGCCCGCGCTGAAGTGGAAGCGGACGCCAAAACCGGTCGCGAAACCATCATTGTTCACGAGATCCCGTATCAGGTGAACAAAGCCCGTCTGATCGAAAAGATCGCCGAGCTGGTGAAAGAAAAGCGTGTCGAAGGCATCAGCGCACTGCGTGATGAGTCCGACAAAGACGGTATGCGTATCGTCATTGAAATCAAACGCGACGCTGTCGGTGAAGTGGTTCTGAATAACCTCTATTCACTGACGCAGCTGCAAACGTCTTTCGGCATCAACATGGTGGCATTGCACCAGGGTCAGCCGAAAATTCTCGGTCTGAAAGAGATCCTGTCTGCGTTTGTCCGTCACCGTCGTGAAGTCGTCACGCGTCGTACTATCTTCGAACTGCGTAAAGCCCGTGACCGTGCACATATCCTTGAAGCACTGGCCATCGCGCTGGCAAACATCGACCCAATCATTGAACTGATCCGTGCTGCACCGACGCCGGCTGAAGCGAAAGCGGGCCTGATCGCGCGTTCATGGGATCTGGGTAACGTTGCTGCGATGCTGGCAAGCGCCGGTGATGATGCGGCTCGTCCTGAATGGCTGGAATCACAGTTTGGTATTCACGACGGTAAATACTTCCTGACTGAACAGCAGGCACAGGCGATTCTGGATCTGCGCTTGCAGAAACTGACCGGCCTTGAGCACGAAAAACTGCTGGATGAATACAAAGAGCTGCTGGTGCAAATCGCCGAGCTGCTGTTCATCCTGTCCAGCCCTGAGCGTCTGATGGAAGTCATTCGTGAAGAACTGGAAGCGATCCGCGATCAGTATAACGATCCGCGTCGCACAGAAATTACGGCGAACTCTTCTGACATCAACATCGAAGACCTGATCAATCAGGAAGACGTTGTGGTGACATTGTCGCATCAGGGGTATGTGAAATATCAGCCTCTGACCGACTATGAAGCGCAGCGTCGCGGTGGTAAAGGCAAATCAGCCGCACGCATTAAAGAAGAAGACTTTATCGACCGTCTGCTGGTGGCTAACACCCATGACACCATTCTGATGTTCTCAAGTCGCGGACGTCTGTACTGGATGAAAGTCTATCAGTTGCCGGAAGCCAGCCGCGGTGCCCGTGGCCGACCGATCGTCAACTTACTGCCGCTTGAGCCAAACGAACGTATTACCGCCATTCTGCCAGTACGCGAGTACGAAGAAGGCCGTCATGTGTTCATGGCAACCGCAAGCGGTACCGTGAAGAAAACTGCTCTGACCGATTTCAGCCGTCCGCGCAGCGCCGGCATCATCGCCATTAACCTGAACGAGGGTGATGAGCTGATTGGTGTTGACCTGACTGACGGTAAAGACGAAGTCATGCTGTTCTCTGCCGCCGGTAAAGTGGTGCGCTTCTCCGAAGAAGCCGTCCGCTCGATGGGCCGTACGGCGACCGGTGTACGCGGTATCCGTCTGGGCGAAGGCGACAGCGTTGTGTCCCTGATTATCCCACGCGGCGACGGTTGTATTCTGACTGTGACGCAAAACGGCTTCGGTAAACGGACTGAGTCCACAGAATATCCAACCAAATCCCGTGCAACGCAGGGCGTTATCTCAATCAAAGTGAGCGAGCGTAACGGACCGGTTGTTGGCGCGATTCAGGTAGATGAAGCGGATCAGATCATGATGATCACCGACGCCGGTACGCTGGTGCGTACCCGTGTTTCTGAAGTGAGTACAGTAGGCCGTAACACCCAGGGTGTGACGCTTATCCGTACCGCAGAAGAAGAACACGTCGTCGGTCTGCAACGTGTTGCAGAGCCGGTAGAAGACGAAGAACTGGATGGCGTAGCCACTGAAGCGGGCGAACTGGAAGCGGCACAAGCAGCCGATTTGCCGGACGACGCAGAAGGTGAAGACGATCAGCCAGCTGAAGACGACGAAGCATAAGTTTTCTTAGTCGGATAAAAGAAGGGCATAACATGGCAACGTGTTATGCCTTTTTTATTAACATCGTATTTTTTAGAAACCACGACAATAGTGTATTCTGAATCCTAAACGTATCCTGCTCACTGAGCCGTTACACCGATGGTTAATCCTTGAAATATCTTGCTTCGTTTCGAACAACGCTAAAAATATCCCGCTATCTGTTCCGGGTGCTGGCGCTTATGTTGTGGACACTGGGTGTGCTGCTGACCACCTTTTATGTGCTGAATATCTTCCACAACAAAGAATCTGAGATCCGCGATGAGGATAACCTCAACTACGATCTGGCGCAGAGCTACGTCAAAAACTCCAATGACGTCATGCACAGCATAAAGTTTATGGCCGAGAAGCGTCTCAGCGATTCCATGAACGGGCTGGATATCATCAATGGCATGATCAGCACCAAAAGCACGCCGCCGACCTATCTTTCGCTGTTTCCTGAGTCCGATTGTTCTCAGATAAACAGCAGCTACCGCAACTCGCTTGCGTCGCTTGGTAACATGATCCATTACTGGAAAGACAATTTTTCCGATGCTTACGATCTGAACCGTGTGTTCTATATCAGCGGCGAGAATTTGTGTCTGGTGGATTTTGGGGTCAGCAGCGAACCGCTGGAGCGTGAAAGTCAGGAGCAGCTGAAATCGTTGCATGAGAAAATCCTGCAATACCGCAACGGTAAAAACCAGGACAAGGCCAACAGCCTGTACTGGGTGTCGCAGTCCGGTAATAAAGATTCCGGCTATCTGTATGTATTAACTCCAATTTATGTCGGTAATAAACTCGAAGCGCTGATGGGTATTCAGCAAAATTTGCGTCTTGAAGATTTACTGAATCCTAATGCCCAGCACACCGGCGTGACGCTGCTGGATGAAGACGATCAGCCGTTGCTGAGCATTTCTGAAGATGACGGTAACACGGCGACGCTGGGAAATTACCCGGAAGAAAGCTCTTATTTCGGCTACATGAACGGCTATAAAGATCTCATTTATAAAAAGCCGCTGACACCATCCACGCTGAGCGTAGTCTATTCAATGCCGTTCAACACGCTGCTTGAACGGTTCAAGATACTGATTTTCAACGCCGTATTGCTGAATATCTTCTCCGGTCTGCTGCTGTTTATTCTGGCCTGGGTATTTGAGCGTAAGATGTTCTTACCGGCGGAAGAAAACGCGTTCCGTCTGGAAGAACATGAGCAGTTTAACCATAAAATCGTTGCCTCGGCGCCGGTAGGAATTTCGATTCTGCGCATCAGTGATGGCGTGAATATCCTGAGTAATGAGCTGGCGCATAATTATATCAATATGCTGACGCAGGAAGACCGCCAGCGTATTACGCGGATCATCTGCGACCAGCAGGTCAATTTTGTTGATGTGATTACCAAGAATAACAACAACATCCAGCTGAGTTTCGTTCACTCTCGCTACCGGAATGAAGACGTGGCGATCTGCGTTCTGATAGACGTCAGCTCGCGGGTGAAAATGGAGGAATCACTCCAGGAAATGGCCAATGCGGCGGAACAGGCCAGCCAGTCGAAATCCATGTTCCTGGCGACGGTCAGCCATGAATTGCGTACGCCGCTGTATGGGATTATCGGTAACCTGGATTTACTGCAAACGCAGGGGCTGCCGCAGGGCGTTGACCGTCTGGTAACGGCGATGAACAACTCCTCGGCGCTTTTACTGAAAATCATCAGCGACATTCTCGACTTCTCGAAAATTGAATCCGAGCAGCTGAAAATCGAGCCGCAGGAATTTTCGTGCCGTGAAGTAATTACCCACATTGCCGGCAACTATCTGCCGCTGGTGGTGAAAAAGCACCTCGGCCTTTACTGTTTTATCGAGCACAACGTGCCGCTGTCGTTTAACGGCGATCCGGTGCGTTTGCAGCAGGTCATTTCGAATATCCTGAATAACGCGATCAAATTTACCGATACCGGCTGTATCGTTTTGAACGTCAGAACCTGCGGTAATTATCTGGAATTCCAGGTGCGCGATACCGGCGTGGGCATCCCGGAGCGGGAAATCACCCGCCTGTTTGACCCGTTCTTCCAGGTCGGAACCGGCGTGCAGCGCCACTTCCAGGGCACCGGGCTCGGGCTGGCGATTTGTGAAAAGCTGATCAACCTGATGGATGGCGACATTGACGTTGAATCCGAACCGGGGCTGGGCAGTTCGTTTACCGTGCGTATTCCGTTGTACAACGCCACGTTCCCGTCCGAGGAACCGCTCGATAACTGGCAGGACAAAACGGTCTGGCTGGATGTGCGTAACGCGTATCTGGAAAGCTATCTGATGCAGCTGCTGCGTTACCACGGCGCGAATATTCAGCGCTTTGAGGCAGGAATGCAAAGCCAGCGCGAAGATGTGCTGATCACCGATACGCCGCTCATCCTCAAAGGTGAACTGGCGGCACAGATTGAGTTTTCTATCGCGCACATCGGGCCGCCGGTCGAGACACGCCCGGGGTACTGGGTTCACAGCACCTCGACGCCGCTGGAAATCACCGCGCTGCTTAACCGTATTTACCGGCTGGAAACGTCAGCAGAAGAAGGCGGTTTACCGGCACCGGAAGCCACTGTGGTTCACGATTACAGCGATATCACATTGCTGGTGGTGGATGACCATCCGATCAACCGGCGTCTGCTGGCAGATCAGCTGGGCACGATGGGATACGTCGTGGTGACGGCGAATGACGGTATGGACGCGCTGGACGCCATGCGTTCCCATGAAATCGACATCGTTCTCAGTGACGTAAACATGCCACGGCTGGATGGTTACGGGCTGACCCAAAAACTGCGTGAGCTGGGCCATACGCTGCCGGTGATTGGCGTGACTGCCAACGCACTGGCCGAACAACGTCAGCGTTGTCTGGAAGCGGGGATGGATAACTGCCTGTCGAAACCGGTCACGCTGGAGACGTTGCGCGATACGCTGAGTTACTACAGCGCGCTGGTTCGCAAGAAACGGGAAAGTGAGCAGTAATAGAAAAGCAAAAGGCACCCGGAGGTGCCTTTTTTATGTCTTAACGTTCAATAATCAGAGTAACATCCTGAAACGTTAGTCTTTATCGACTGGCTGGGAACTGACGGAAGACAGGTAGTTAAGCAGGGCGATATCGTTTTCCACGCCCAGTTTAAGCATCGCAGATTTCTTCTGGCTGCTGATGGTTTTGATGCTGCGGTTCAGCTTTTTAGCAATCTCTGTCACCAGGAAGCCTTCCGCAAACAGACGCAGAACTTCGCTTTCTTTCGGAGACAGACGCTTGTCGCCGTAACCGTTGGCGCTGATTTTTTCCAGCAATTTGGCAACGCTGTCAGGGGTAAACTTCTTGCCCTTCTGCAACGCGGCCAGCGCTTTCGGTAAATCGGTTGGCGCGCCTTGTTTTAGCACAATCCCTTCAATATCCAGATCCAGGACAGAGCTCAGGATCGCCGGATTATTGTTCATGGTCAGAACAATAATGGACAGCTGCGGATAGTGACGTTTGATGTACTTGATCAGCGTAATGCCATCGCCGAATTTGTCGCCTGGCATTGAAAGGTCAGTAATCAGAACATGGGCGTCAAGTTTGCTTAAGCTGTTAACCAGTGCTGTCGAGTCTTCGAATTCACCGACAACGTTCACCCATTCAATTTGTTCAAGGGACTTACGAATACCAAACAGGACGATAGGATGGTCATCAGCAATAATTACGTTCATATTATTCATGTGATTAGCTACCTTGCTGGAGCAGTCTGGAGACAAAAGAATCAATGTGATTGATGGTTTCAGTAATCTGTAATGCATCGCCGTCTGCGATGTATTGTTCTAACGCTTCGCACATTTGCTTGCCGGGAGTCAGATTCAGCATGGCGAATACCCCCTTAAGGCGATGTGCTGTTTGTGACAGTGACGTAAAATCACGACGTTGGTTTTCATTATACAGTTTCTCAAGATCTTCCGGTACTGTCTCGACAAAAAGCTGATAGTAATCGCTTGATTTTAACTGCTTTTCGTACTGATCGAGAGAGTCTTCGCCGGGTTCTTCGGGTGAAACACTGTCATCGGAAACAGAAAATTGCTGTTCGATTAACAGTAAGGTTGCGTCGATCAGCGCACTGCTGATGTTGTAATTGACGCGAATATAATGCTTTTCAAGCGGCTGGAAACCGGCTTCATCGTCGGTCAGCAGCAGCGTATATTTATCGCTGTTTTGCGCATTATCCGTCAGTACAACGTCGTACTCGCGCGTCACCTGGCGCTCGTCTGCCACAATACACACCGCGCCATACGCATTCATGGTGCGGGTGACAATGCCGCGAACTTCTTCCGAGGTGATGTCGAGTAAAACCGTGACATCATTGAGCAACTGCTCATGTTCGGCTTCCACTTCCTGCGCCTGCGGACGCTGCTTCACGCGCACGGTGTAGCGGGTTCCGATGTTCAGCTTACTGCGGATTTCGAGCTGACCGCCGAGCTTCTTGCACAGCTGATTACACAGGAAGAACGTCAGTCCTGACCCGTGATTAAAGCGATCGACTAACGTCTGGCTCAGGAAAGGATAATTCAGATTGCTCAATTCTTCCTTCGAAATTCCGCTGCCGGTGTCGGTAATGTGGAAAATCAGCTGATCCGGGCGATCTTCGTCCTGTTCACTGGTCAGCGTGATTTTGCCCAGCGACGTGGTAACGATGGCGTAATCGATCAGCAGCGACAGAATTTTCTTCACCGCCTGCATATCGCCCACAAAGGACGCTTCCGGCGCAATCTGGAAATGGTTCAGCAGCCCGAGCCCTTTCTGGCTGAGGCGGGGCAGGGCGTCGAGTAACAGTTCATCAACCATCGCCGATAACACATAACCGTCGCTGGAAGGCTGCCAGTCCTGCGTTTCCAGCCGCGTCAGCAGGGTAATATTGTCTACCAGCGTCAGTGCGTTACGCGATTCATTGAGCAGTTTGGCTTCCAGCGCCAGACGCTCTTCCGGTTGCTGTTCTTCGGTCAGCGCCTGCGCCAGTCCGTTGAGTTCCTGAAGCGGCTGGTTTAGCTCAATGCCCAGATTATGCAGCATCAGTTTGCGCGCCTGGAGGTTCTTTTCGAACTCGCGTTTGGCCTGTTGCAGCGTCCGGTTCACCATCACTTCTTTGTCCTGATCGTGCAGCATGAACAGGTAGGTTTCCGGTGAAATCTGGCTGCGGAGCATGCGTATCTCGTACACCTCATTATTGACGGTGGCCTGTATCGTACCGTGATGCTGCTCGGCCATATTGGCAATTTTATTGAGGCTCAGGTGCGGCAACAGCTGATCGGCAATCTTGTTGCTCAGGATCACGCTGTGGTTACTGAAATTGTACACCAGCAATCCGAGCGGCAGACCGGAGATAATTTCCTGATTGAGCGCCTGCTGCATCTGCAACTGCGCCGCCATATTTTCGCTCGGGCGGATGTACTGATGGCGGATGAAATAGATGCTCGCCATCGCAAGCCCCATCAGGAACAGATTGATGAGGATCAGCCAGAAGTTGTTGCGCGACAGATCCACGACCAGGCTAAACAGCGGCACATGGTAAGTCAGCGACAGCGGAGAGTTGTTCAGAGGGACATTAAAGACCATCGACCAGCCTTGCAGCGTAATGGTGCTCGCGGCGCCGTCGTCGGTCGGATCCCCTTCATTGACGTCCGAGGTATTGCCGTTGAGCTGGAAATTATCCCGCGCCATGCTCGACGGGATCAGGTCGCTCATCGGTAAATCAAAGGCAATTACCGTTGCCAGATGACCCGGATTATTGAAGGTCGTGCGCAGGGAGAATGAATATTCATTGCTCTGGCGGGATTTGCGCAGCGGAGAATAACTTTCCCGCTCGTCCAGCGTGTTGGCTTGCTGGAGCATTTCCGCACGGCGCGATTGCAGCGTGCTGGTGAAATAGTTTTCTTTCAGCCGGGAATCCTGCTGCTGCAACGGCACTGTGGTAATCAGCATCATGCTGTTGTCCTGGCCATTCAGATAATACAGGGAATAAGGCAGGGTGGTTGAGCCCCACTGATCGTCGAGAAATGCCGAGACCTTCAACGTGAGATCCAGCGTCGAGCTGTCGTGCGTACCGAAGATCAGCGCATCCGTTTTCTTATGCGGCTTGGAAACGAAGAACATATCCTGACGAAGACGGATTTCCTGCGCATTCACTGCATCGGGCGTCATCGGCTGACCGGAAAAATCATCGTAAATCTGGTAAGTCATGTAGCGATATTTATCGATGCGTTTTTGCAACTGATCGGCAAGAGTTTGCGTCGTGTGCAGTTTGTCATTCATGTACGCGTTGGTGTAGTTGTAACCGTAAAGGCCCAGCCCCACGACCAGCAACAGAATGAACAACCAGAAGAAACGCGTAATGTTGGTTGATGTCAGTGATAAATATTTACCAGCCATGATGATGAATTTTTTCCTTCATTCTTGTTATCACTCTTTTATCGGAGCACGGCTTTCGCGCAGGCCGTGACACATAACATCATTGCTGCCACGCAGCCCAGTGCGACAGACAAACTGCTCAGTTGCGCGATAAAGCCAATCAGCGCGGGACCCGCCAAAATACCGGCATAACCCAGGGTTGTCACGGAAGCGATAGCCATGCTGGCGGGCATCGCCGTCTGATTCCCCGCGGCGCTGAACATAATAGGCACCAGATTCGACGCACCAAAACCGGTCATGATGAAGCCGAGACCGGCAAACCAGAGATTGTCTACCGTGGTCAGTAAAATCATACCAAGGCTGGCGCAAAGGCTGCCAAACATCAGCACTTTATAACGTCCCATTGCCGCAATAATACGGTCGCCGGTCAGGCGGCCCAGGGTCATCGCAATAGAAAACACCGCATAACCCAGACCGGCCTGATGGGCGGAAACACCGCGTTCCGTGGTCAGGAACAGCGCGCCCCAGTCCAGCATTGAGCCTTCGGTCAGGAACATCACAAAACATAAAAAACCGAGCAAAATCACCCAGCCGCGCGGCAGAACAAACATCGGTCCGTCGCCGTCGTGACGGGTGTCTTTCCAAAAATGAGGGCTGGTCAGCACCACTAAAACAGCCAGCGCGGCCACCACGATCATCACCGAAATAAACGGTGTCATGCCCAGAAAGAGCAGGCCGGTGATGGCCAGTGCGCCAAAAATACTGCCCATGCTGAAAAAGCCATGGAACCCGGACATCATCGCGCGTCCGCTGGCTTTTTCGACCACCACGGCGTGAACGTTCATCGCCACATCGACCATGCCAATTGCTGCGCCGAATACCAGCAAAATCAGTGCCATACCTTCAACGCTGTTCATTAGCGTCAGTAAAGGCAGCGCCAGCAAAAGCAATGTGCTGGCGATTAAAATCACGGTTTTGCACCCGAGTTTACCGGTGAGAAAACCGGTCAGCGGCATCGAAAACGTCGAGCCTGCGCCGATACACAGAAGCAATAATCCGAGCGTGCCGTCGCTGATATCGAGCCGCAATTTCACAAACGGCACCAGCGGCGCCCAGGCTGCCATGGCGAAGCCGGAAAGCAGAAAAATAAGCCTTGTCGCGTGTTGCTGTGCGACGCCGGGCTGTGGCGTTCCGGCGATTTGTTCTTCTGAAGAATTCTGTGAATCAACGTCTGAAACACTTTCTGTAGCAGGCTGTGTGAGCAGCGGGTCATGAGGCATGGTGCAAAATCCCTTTGTACTGATTGGCGAAATTATAAAAAAAATTAATTAATCAATCCTGCTGCCGGTTTTCTCTCTGAAACGGGCCGGAAGGGGTTGCACGACAACCCGGTTTTCGCTTAACCCGTCGGCTTTTAACGGCTGAGAGGTTCTGAAAAACATCACACAAACTTACTAACCGGGCATCTTATCAGAAAGCATAAGTCACTGTGATTGCGCATAGTCTTAAATATTTGCTGGCGGAATACAGTAGTGCCAGAAAATCTAAGAGGCGATCACACAATTGGTAAGTCAATTTGATGAGTTATCAGTGCGGCTAATGCTTGATTTTATTAATAATGATCCCGCTTAGTCTTTAAGATGAAGTTGCAAACTTGTTATTTATCATCATGTTGTTTTTTAACGCTTTGGCTAGAACAGGAATTACCTCGCGTCAAACTTATATTTCCACTCCAAACGATAAATAACTTTTATCTTATAGATTATCTTTTTTTATGCATTTAACTTAAATCATGCATATAACTTATGGAGTTTCGGACAAAAAGTTACCGTAACGATTACATAAAAAGAACATTCTAGCCTTAAGTGACGTGTTAATTGCTCGATTTGTAGTCTATGCATTCCCCAACACCAGTTGGAAGTTAACCCATTTTCGTAATGGTCATCATACCTGCTGAACCGCTCTTCTCCGATAACGGAAAGCGTGGGCCATGCGCGTGTGAGTCTCAACTGGATGTTATAGGGGTACAACATGGCTCAGAACGGTAGCGTTGTTATTGATGTTCTCTCTCGTAAAAATGGTGCAGTAATCTCTCAGGTTTCCAGTGCCAGTCAGGATGTTACCCTCAATCAGGCCAGCATAATTCGCATTCACGGCACCCGTGAAGCGGTGTCCAGCTATGAGCGCGTGGGCAATGATCTCGTCATCCACATGAAAGACGGCAGCACCGTCCGCTACCACAGTTTCTTCAACACCGAAGGTGCCGAAGACAGCGTTCTGGTATTCGATGATGGTGTTCATCCGATTGAACACGCCGCGTTTGTCGATACCGGTGCCACAGCCGGTGCCGTACCGATTGTTCCCGCTTATCAGACCATCCCGGATATCGGTGTTCTGCTTGAAGATTCCTCTAGTTTTAGCCCGGGCGTATTAGCCGCGGTGCTGGGCGTTGTGGCGCTCGGCGCGGGTATCGCGATTGCCGCCGGCGGCGGTGGTGGTGGCGGGGGCAGCAGCAGTAATAACGGCGGAAGTGATGGCGGCAACAACGGCGGGAATAACGGCGGCAACAATGGCGGGAATAACGGTGGCAACAATGGTGGGAATAACGGCGGCAACAACGGCGGAACCACCAATGAAGCGCCAACGCTGACGCTGGCCACGTTTGCCAACGGCAACGTCGTCAATAAAACGGCCGCAGAAAGTACCCAGAATTTCACGGGTGGCACCACTCACGCCGCCGCAGGCAGCACCATCGTGCTGACCATCAATGGCAAAACCTTCACAACCACCGTTGACGGCAATGGCAACTGGAGTGTTCCGCTGACGGCGGCTGAGCTGCACACGCTGGCCGACGGCACCTACGTGGTCAGTGTTACTGTAACCAACACCAATGGCGATAGCGTGACCAAAAGCGTCACCGTGGTGGTTGATACCACACCGCCGGTGCTGACAGTCAATCCGGTGGATGGCGACAACGTCATCGATGCGATTGAACATCAGCAACCGCTGGTCGTGAGTGGAACCGCCTCGGTTTCTGAAGCCGGGCGCACCGTCGATGTGGTGCTTAACGGCGTGCACTACAGCGCCACCGTGACCTCAGAGGGCACCTGGTCCGTCACTATTCCGGCCAACGTCGTTTCTGCGCTGGCCGAAGGGAATTACACCCTCACCACCTCGCTCACGGATGCCGCCGGTAACTCAACCACGACACCGGAAAGCTTTGTCATCAATGACAGCGCGGGCATTCTGACCGTCAATCCGATTTCCGGCGACGGCCAGCTCAATGCAACCGAAGCACAGTCCGCGCTGGTGATCACCGGAACGACGTCAAATGTCGCGGCGGGTACGCAAATTACCGTGGTTCTTGGCGGTGTGACGTATCACACAACCACTAACGCTGACGGCGGCTGGAGCCTGAGCGTGCCTTCCCCGGCGCTACAGGCGCTGACCGATGGCGAAATGACCCTGACCGTCAGTCTGGTTGATGCTCAGGGCGATACTATCAGTCAGTCGACCGGTCTTAATGTTGCCATTCACGGCGTCCCGCCAACGCTGGATCCGGTATTTGGCGGCGATAATACGCTTGATGGCACTGAATCCACCGCCACGCAGATTCTGACGGGTAACACCGGCCTGAAAGGCGACGGCCAGACAGTTACCGTGACCATTGGCGGGCAGCAACTCACCGGCACGGTCGACAGCGACGGCAGCTTTACCGTCAGCGTACCGCCGTCTGTACTCGGCACTCTGCCACAAGGCACCAACAATATTACGGTGACCGTGACGGACACCGCGGGCAACCATAACACCCTCACCACGCCAGTGAGCGTTGACACCATTGCGCCAACACTGACCGTTAATCCGCTGGAAGGCGACGGTTATATCAGTGTGGCCGAAGCCGCCGGGGTCATGATCCTGACCGGGACAGCATCGGTCAGTGAAGCAGGGCGTCCGGTGGTTATCACCATCAACGGCGTGGATTATCCCGGCGCGGTGGTTCAGCCGAACGGCACCTGGAGCGTGAGTATTCCGGCCGGTTCCCTGAGTAATCTCAATCAGGACGTCACGGTCACCGCGACCCTGACTGACACTGCAGGCAACCAGACCACCAATACCAGCACGATCCACGTGGCTTCCGATCCTCTCCTGCCGCCGGTTATCAGCATCAATCCGTTTACCGGAGATGATTTTATCAACGGTGCGGAAGTCAAAACGGCGCAGGTATTAAGCGGCACCACAACGCGGGTAGAAGCCGGTCAGATTGTGACGATCACCCTGAACGGACATACCTATACCGCTACTGTTCAGGCCAGCGGTAACTGGAACGTCATCGTTCCGGCTGCAGATATGATTGTGCTGACAAACGGTACGCAAACCATTACGGCGACGGTTTCGGATAAGGCCGGTAATGCGGCCACTCCGGGCACCGACACCTTCAATGTGGATATTACGCAGGAAGGTATCTCCATTGCGCCGATTACCGGCGACAACGTTATCAACGTGCAGGAAACGCAGAACGGTTTCCTGGTGACCGGTACCACGCTGGGGGTCTCAACCTTTGAGCTGGTACAACTTACTTTCGGATCCCTGGTTCGTCTGGCGCTGGTGCAGCCGGACGGTACCTGGTCGGTGCAACTGACATCAAACGATTTGCTTGCTGCGGCAGGGGGCCTGACGGGCAACCTGCAATTTACCGCGATTGTTCAGGCAATGGATGGCACGACGGTAAGTAACAGCGTTTCGGTCAATTACGATGCGATCAGTCCGGTACCGACGCTTAACACACCGTTTGGCGACGGTTATCTCAATATTGCCGAAGCGGCAACAGCTGAAACTCTGACCGGCACCACCGGGAAAGTCGGTGACGGACAGATTGTGACCGTGACGATTGGCGGACATACCTACAACGCCACGGTGGATGGTACCGGCGCATGGTCGGTCAGCCTTCCGTCCGCCGATTTGCAGGCGTTACCGGCGGGCAGTAATGCGATAGTGGTCAATGTAACGGACAGCGCAGGCAACACCGCCACGCTGAACGCCACCACAACGGTCGATCTGACCGCGCCTGTGCTGACCATCAACCCGGTTTCCGGCGACGGTTACGTCAATATCAGTGAGGCGGCGGCAGACATCGCCGTCACCGGCACCGCCTCTGTTGCGGATGCGGGGCGCACCGTCACGGTGACGCTAAACGGCCAGACTTATACCGGCGTTGTCGGCGTCAACGGACAGTGGAGTGTGACAGTGCCAGCCGGTGCGCTGGCCGGTGTGGCCGACGGACAATATCCGCTGACCGCACAGCTTTCGGATGCGGCGGGCAATAGCACGACAGTCAGCGCTAACGTTCAGCTGGCCACCGATCCGGCCTCCGCGCCGACCATTACCCTCAATGCCTTTGCCGGTGACAACATTGTCGATGGAGCCGAGCAGAGAGCGGCGCAGACCCTGAGCGGCACGACCACGCATGTGGAAGCCGGTCAGGTCGTTTCCATCCTGCTCAACGGTATTACTTACACGGCGACCGTGCAGGCAAATGGCAGCTGGAGCACCAGCGTCCCTTCTTCGGCGCTGACCGCACTGACTAACGGAACGCTGCAAATCACCGCCACCGTGCTCGACAAAGCCGGGAATCCGGCCAGCGGTTCGGAAGAGATCACCGTTAACAACCTGCAAAGCGGCCTGTCCGTGGATCCGGTGACCGGCGATAACCAGCTGAACGCACTTGAGGCGGCGGCGGGTGTCACCATCAGCGGAACCTCGGTCAACGTGCCGGTGAACGGCGTCGTGACCATTACGCTGAACGGTAAAACCTACACCGCCACTGTCGGCGTTGGCGGTGCCTGGAGTGCGCTGGTTTCAGCCAGCGATCTGGCGACGCTCAGCGATGGCCCGAACACGATCCGTGTCAGCGCGACCGATGCGACAGGGAACCCGGTCAGCAACACCGACGTTCTGAACGTCATCATTCATAACCTGCCAGCCGTGACCCTCAACCCGCCATTTGGCGATGGCATTCTGAATGCCGCTGAAACGGCGACCAGTCAGACGCTGACCGGTAACACCGGCGTGTCCGGCAACGGGCAAACTGTCACTGTGACGCTGGGCGGGGAAACGTATACCGCAACGGTGGGCGGCGACGGTTCATTCACCGTGACCGTTCCGTCAACGGCGCTTTCCACACTGGGTCAGGGGGGGACAACGGTTCAGGTCGCGGCTTCCGATGCCGCGGGTAATACCAGCAACATCACGGTCCCGGTCACTGTTGATACCTTCGCACCGACCGTCACAATCAACCCTGTTGCCGGTGATGGCACCATTAATGCTGCGGAAGCGGACGCTGTTATTGCGGTAACCGGCACGACAGGCGTGACAGAAGTCGGCCAGACCGTGACGGTTTCCATCGGCGGGCACACTTACACCGGCGTGGTCGCTGCGGGGGGCGCGTGGACGGTGAATATTCCGGCTGACGCGTTGGCCAGCGTTGCTAACGGTCAGTACACCCTGACGGCGAGCATTACCGATGCGGCAGGCAATACCGGCAGCACCAGCACGCCGGTGACTATCGTGGCGGATCCGGCGCTTCTGCCAACGATTACCGTTAACACCTTCGCCGGTGATGATGTGCTTAATGGCGCCGAGCAACAGACCGCGCAGCTGATCAGCGGAACCACGACGCATGTGGAAGCAGGTCAGACAGTGACGATTACGCTGGGTGCACACACTTATAGCGCCACTGTGCAGGCCAGCGGTGCGTGGAGCGTTTCCGTTCCGGCGGTTGATTTACAGGAACTGGGTAATACCCAGTTTATCATTACGGCCAGCGTAAGTGACAAGGCGGGGAATCCGCAAAACGCCTCGCACCCGATTACGGTAGATACAACGCTGGGGGGTATTTCGATTGATACCATTGCCGGTGACAATAACGTCAACGCGACGGAGGCGGCTGCGGGGATCACCGTCAGCGGCACCACCAGCAATGTCCCGATTGGCACAGTCGTCACCGTATCGTTGGGCGGGCAGAATTACCCGACAACGGTTATTGATGCGGCCGGGCACTGGTCAGTCAATATTCCATCATCCGCCTTTGCGGGGCTGGCGGATGGCACCAGCCATGTGATCGCCACCACGGTGAGCACCGATTTGGGTAACGTCACCAGTACGGTCGATATTGGCATTTACACGCAGGTACCTGTCCCGACCATCAATGCACCGTTTGGTGACGGCCAGTTGGGCACCGCTGAAGCGGCCGCCGTACAGACTCTGACCGGGACGACCGGCCTGACCGGTGACGGCCAGACGGTTGAGGTGATCATCGACGGTCATACCCTGACCGGCACTGTCGCCAGCAATGGCACCTGGACGGTCACCGTACCAGCGGGCACCCTGACCGGTGTAACCGAAGGCCCGACGCCAATTCAGGTTAACGTGACCGATGCCGGTGGCAACACCGGCACTACGACCGGTTCAGTCAATATCGACTTCACACCGCCGACGCTGACGCTTGCCAACGTTGCAGGCGATAACGTCATCAACGCGCAGGAGCTGGCGGGTATCATTACGCTTTCCGGGCAGGCGGATGCGGCCGATGCCGGGCAGACAGTGACATTGCAATTTGGCGGCCAGACTTATCAGGCCGTCGTGCAACCTGGCGGTGCGTGGAGCTTCGATGTTCCGGCGGGCACGCTGACCGGCACAGCAGACGGTAGCTATACGCTGACCGCCACGCTGAAAGATCTGGCGGGAAATACCACGACGACGACGGAAACCTACACCGTAGTTGCCGCGCATCCGCCGGTGCCATCACTCAACACGCCGTTTGGCGATACCTTCCTCAACCTCAATGAAGCCGATGTTGCCCAAACCCTGACCGGGACGACCGGCCTTCTGGGCGCAGGCCAGACGGTGGTAGTGAATATTGAGGGTGTCGATCACCCGGCGACTGTAGATGCGAACGGTGTCTGGACGGTTACCCTCAGCGCAACGGATTTGCAGGCCATATCGGAAGGCCCGCAAACGGTTCTGGTCACGGCAACCGACAGCGTCGGCAACGTGGGTACCGTCAGCAGTGCAATCACAGTCGATTACACGTTGCCAACGCTGAGCTTTAACCCGGTGGCGACGGATAACATCATCAACGCCGCCGAAGCGCTGCAACCGGTGGTGATCAGCGGAACGTCCGATCTGCCGGATGCCGGTCAGACGGTTTCTGTCGTACTGAGTTTCAACGGCGTGACTTACAACGCTGTTGTTCAGCCGGATGGCAGCTGGAGCTTCACGCTGCCAAGTGGTGTGGTGCAGGCACTGACGGATACTACCTATACGCTGACGGCAACCATCACCGATGCGGCCGGGAACGTGACGACCGGAACCCATACCTTCAGCGTCGATGCGGCTGCGGCTAATTTGCCAACGCTGACCATTACCGCGGTTTCCACTGATGATTACATCAACGCTATCGAAAAAGGCCAGCCGGTACCGATTACCGGTACCACGACGCATGTAGAAGCAAACCAGGTTGTTACAGTGGTGTTTAACGGCCAGACCTACACGGCCATTGTGCAGCCGAACGGAAGCTGGACGGCGAGTGTACCAGCGGAAGATCTGGTCGGATTGTCCGACGGGCCGCTGACGGTTACGGCGTCCGTGACCGACGCGGCGCAGAATCCGGCCACGGCTTCGCACAATGCTACCGTAATTGCCCAGCCGGGTGACTTGCCAACGGTGACCATTAACGCGGTGTCCGGCGACGGCAACTTCAACATCATCGAACACAACCAGGCGACAACCATTACCGGCACGTCAACCCGTGTTCCTGTGGGCGGAATTATCACGCTGGTCATCACCGGTGAAGGTTATACCCACACGTATACCGCGACCGTGCAGGCCAATGGTAGCTGGAGTATTCCGCTGACGGCGGCGCAGGTGCAGGAATTGCCAGCGGGCAATAACACCTTCACCGTGACGGCGGATGACGTGGCGCAAAATGTGGCGACTGCGACGCAAAACGTCACGGTAGACCTGATTGCTCCGACGCTGAGTGTCACGGTGAATACCGGCGGTGACGGTTACATCAATCTGGCTGAGGCCGTGGCAGGCCTTCCGCTTACCGGTCAGACTGACCCGAATCTGGTCGTCAAAATCACGCTTAACGGTAAGGATTACTTCAGTACGGCCAACGGATCCGGCGTGTGGACGCTGAATATTCCGGGCGTGGATCTTCAGGCCATCACTACGGACGGCAACAAAACGGTCAGCGTCAGCGTCAGCGATGCAGCCGGAAACACCGCCAGTAACTCTGCTGATTTTACGCTGGCAATCCATGCGTTGCCGGTGCTGACGCTGGGCGTTGTGGCCGGCGATGGTGTGCTCAATATCAGTGAAGCAACCGCAGGGATCACGCTCACCGGCACCAGCAGCGGGCTGGCACCGGGGTCGACCGTTCTGGTGACCATTCCGGGGCTGGCGACGCCGGTATCCGGGACGGTCAATCCGGACGGACTTGGCTGGACTGCAACCGTTGCGCCGGGTGCGCTCAGCGGGCTGACGAGCGGCGTGGTGCAGGTCACCGTGACGGCGCAGTACGTGGCCGGTAACCCGGCGTCTTCCAGCGCAAGTCTGGATATCGAGCTGGGCGCACCGCCGGTTCCGACGATTAATACGCCGTTCACCGACGGCATTCTGAACGCCGCCGAAGCGGCAGCCACTCAGCTGATTACCGGTACTACCGGCATTACCGGTCCGGGCCAGACCGTTCTGGTGACGATTGACGGCACACCGGTGCTGGCAACAGTGGGCAATAACGGCGTCTGGACGGCCACCGTGCCTTCCGGCCTGTTACAGGGGCTGGCGGATGCGACACACACCATCAGCGTGACCACCACCGACAGTGCGGGCAACGTCAGCACTGCCGGAACCCTTGATTTCACCGCCCTCACGCACACACTGCCGGTAGCCGGGATCAACACGCCATTTAGCGACGGCATTCTGAACTTCGATGAAGCATCTGATCCGCTGGGACAGGTCATCACCGGCACCACCGGGATCACCAGTGCAGGCCAGACAGTTACCGTGGTCATCAACGGTAACGCTGTGCCGGTGGTGGTTGATGCAGCGAACGGAACCTGGAGCGTTTCACTCACTTCTGCCCAGTTGTTGTCCTTGCAGGATGGCACCTGGCCGGTTGTCGTGACCGTGACCGACAGCGCCGGAAACTCCTCGGTGCTGCCAGTTTCTGTCGGGGTACAGATTCATTCCCTGCCTGCGCCAACCATCGATTTGCCATTCGGTGACGGCACGCTGAATATTACGGAAGCCTCTGTGGCGACCGGCGGGCAGACCATTACCGGTACAACCGGAGTGATCGGCGCAGGGCAAACCGTCAGCGTCGCTATTGCGGGCATCACGGGCAGTCCGTTTACGGCAACGGTGGATGCGGCAACCGGCGTCTGGAGTCTTAACCTGACGCCTGCCCAGCTGGCAACGCTGGGGCTGGCGACGGCAACGCATGCCATCACAGTCACCGCGACCGATGCTGTCGGTAACCATAATGATGCAACGGTAAGCTTTACCTCCCACCTGTCCGGGCCGGTGCCGGTCATTAATGAACCTTTCGCGGACGGCAACCTGAATATCGCTGAAGCCGCAGGTGTGAACATCATCACGGGTAACACCGGCATCACCGGCGACAACCAGAACGTTAAACTGACTATCGACGTCGGTGGCACCACCTATACCGCGACTGTCGATCCGCTCACAGGTAACTGGACTGTCAGCCTGCCTGCGGGCGTACTGAATTCTCTGGGCAGTGGTACGCATGATATCAACGTGACGGTTACGGATGCGGCGGGCAACAGTGCGCCAGCGACGCTGCCATTCACCAGCTATCTCACCGCACCAGATGTCACCATCAACACGCCATTTGGTGATGGTTATCTGAGTGCCGCCGAAGCAGCCGCGGTTGCCACAACGCCAGTCATCCTCAGCGGGACGACGGGCGTGACGGGTGCCGGGCAAAGCGTGGTGGTACTTGTCGGCGGTATCGCAATTCCGGGCGCGACGGTAGATGCGGACGGTAACTGGACGGTTTCTCTGAGCGCGGGGGAAATCGCCGATCTGCCGCAGGGACCGCAGCTGATCAGCGTGACCGCGACGGAAGGCGGCGGTAATACCGGTTCGGCCTCAACCGATGTCGGCATTGCTGTCACCCTGCTTCCATCAGTGGCAGTCACCTCGTTTGCCGGTACCGGTTTTGACCTGACCTATGCAGAAAGCCAGAACCCGCAAACCATTACCGGTACCACCGTGAATGTGCAGGCCGGGCAACAGGTGACCGTGGCTGTCGGCGGCATTACCCATCAGGCAACGGTACTCGGTGATGGCTCATGGACATTAACGCTGACCCCGGCGGAACTGGCTACGCTGACCACCGGTGAAATTATCACTGCGCAAGTTTCCGATCTGGCCGGTAACCTGGCTAACGGTGTTTCCCTGCCGGTCAACGTGGATCTGACGCCGCCAGTCACGCCAACGCTGACGATTGATCCGGTTACCGGCGACAACGTCATCAACGTGGCGGATAACAATCCGACCAACATCACCGTTTCTGGTAAATCCATCAACGTGCCGGACGGCACGCCGGTGAATGTGACGGTGGGGGGCAATGCGCATGTGGCGACGGTCACCGGGGGGATCTGGTCAGTTTCTGTGGCGGCTTCTGAATTCGTGAACGGCACCAATACAACGGTCACCGCAACCACCCTTCTTCCGCCGACCATTGCCACACAAACCGTCGTGGTCGATACCAGCGCGCCGGTGGTGACCATCAACGACTTTACTGCGGACAACACTATCAACAACCTTGAATCGAAATCGGCGCAAACCATTTCGGGTACGGTGGTTGATAACAACAATAACGATGTGGGCAGTGTGGTGACCGTTTCGCTCAACGGTAAAACCTACACCACGACCGTGCTGGCGGGCGGTCTCTGGTCGGTCAGCGTACCGGCCGCCGATTTGCAGGCGCTGCCACAGGGCACCGGCAACACCATTACCGCGACGGTCACGGATGCTGCCGGTAACCTCGGGGCTGCGATACCACATCCGATTACTGTCGATACTTCCGCGCCGCTGCTCGCCCTTAATGCCGTTGCCGGAAACAACATCATAAATCTGGCTGAATCACTGGTAAACGTCGTGCTCGGCGGGACGTCCTCCGGTGCGGATGGTCAGACGGTGACGGTGACACTCGGTGGTGCAACCATCGGGACGGCACTCATTCAGCCGGGCGGCGCCTGGTCTCTGAACCTGACGCCAGCGCAGATGTTGCTGCTCAACGACGGTTCCCTGACCCTGGCGGCGACGGTCTCCGATGCGGCGGGTAACACCACCAGCGTCTCAGCCGGTCTGGATATTTTCTTCAACAAACTGCTCGATGTGAGCGTGGCCAGCGGACTGGGACTAACCGACGGTTACCTCAGTCTGGCGGAATCTCAGGTCGCGCAAATCCTCAGCGGTACGGCAATTGGCGCAGGCGTGGGTTCAGTGGTGTCTACCGTGATTAACGGCACGACACTGTCTGCCATCGTCGGCGCCAACGGGGCATGGGCCTTCACCATTCCGGCAACGTTGCTGGGTGCATTGGGTGATGGCACACAGGTTCTGAACCTGACCATCACTGATGCTGCCGGTAACGTCAAAGTTGAACCGCTGAACATTGACGTCATAAAAACCCTGCCGGTGCTGGGTGCGCTTGATCCGATCTTTGGCGGCAACGGCCTGCTGAATGCGGTCGAAGCACTGACCGCACAGACTATCGGCGGGGTGGCAACGGCAGTGGATGGCACGCAGGTGACCGTCACGCTGGGCGGTAAAACCTACAATACAACGGTGACGGCGGGTGCCTGGAACATCAGCATTCTGCCGGGTGACCTGGCCACGCTGCTCGACGGCAATCTGAACATAGGCATTACGCTGACAGACCCGGCGGGCAACTCCACCAGCACTACGATTCCGGTGGGTATTGCGATCCACAACCTGCCAACCGTCGTGCTTAACACGGTGTTTGGCGACGGCGTGCTCAATATCGCCGATTTGCTGGTCAATCAGACGATCAGCGGAACCGTGTCGAACGTGGCAGCAGGAACGGAGATTGCGGTGCAGGTCGGTACACAGACTATTAATGGCGTGGTCGATGCGACGGGGCATTTCCTGGTCACCGTTACACCGGATATTCTCAGCACGCTGGCCGGTACGACAGCGGCTGTGAGCGTCAGCGTTGTGGATGCGGCGGGTAACGTCGGCACTGCGGCTGTTAACGCCGTACTCGACCTCGTCAGGCCGGTCATCAACCTCACTTCCGTGCTGGGTGACGGGCTGCTCAGCGCCGCTGACGCCCTGACTACTCAGGTGATTGGTGGGACGATCGGGGGTGTGGCGACCGGCACGCAGGTTCAGGTGACGCTTGGCGGGAAAACCTTCCTCGGCGTGACCGACAACACCGGTGCCTTCAGCATCACCCTGCAACCGGGTGACCTGAAAGCACTGGGCGACGGTACCTTTGTGGTCGGCGTTTCTGTCACGGACAGCGGTGGCAACACCACCACGGTCAATGGTTCGCTGACGTCCATTGTCAACGCGATACCGAAAATTGTGCTGGATCCGATCTTTGGCGGTGACGGAATTCTTAATGCTGCTGAAGCGCTGCTCACGCAGACAATCAGCGGGACGGTGACCAACGGACGCGTAGGTGAAACGGTCAACATTAACATTGGTGATGGCTTGCTGAATCTGACTGCGGTCGTCGGCAGTGACGGCAAATTCTCCGCGTCACTTTCGCCGTTGCAACTGGCCGGATTGCTTGACGGCAGCCTGACGATCGTCACCTCGGTGACCGATCCGGTGGGCAACACCGCATCGAATACTGTCGGCATCAACGTCGGTATCCACAATCTGCCATCGATTGTTCTTAATCCGATCTTTGGCGATGGCGTGCTTAACGTGGTTGACCTGCTGACGGGCCAGACCATCAGCGGTGTCGCCAGCAACGTGGCGGTGGGAACTCAGGTACAGATTAGCCTCAACGGTAAAAACTACGTGGCGACAACCGGTACCGGCGGCGTATTCAGCGTCACCGTTCCGGTGGTGGATCTGAAGACCATTCTCAATGGCTCGCCAAACGTGGTCGCCAGTTTGACGGATGCCACCGGCAACCCGGCGTCGGTGACCAGTGTACTGAGCGTAGTCGCACAGTCTCTGCCAACCATTACCCTCAACCCGCTGTTTGGCGATGGCCTGCTCAACGCCGCCGATGCGCTGCTCACCCAGACTATCAGCGGGACTACCACTAACGCGCAGGGTTCGACAGTCAGCATCAACGTCGGCGGTAATATCCTGACCGCGCTGGTGAAAGCCGACGGCACCTTTAGTGTCGCGATCCCGCAACTGACGCTTTCGAGCCTGCTCGACGGCACACTGAACGTGGCTGCATCCGTCACTAACGCCGCAGGCAATGCGGTGAGCGGCAACGCAACGGCGACGGTGGGGATTCATACGCTGCCATCGCTGGTGGTCAACACGCTGTTCGGTGGCGACCATTATCTGAATGCGGCGGAAGCGGGGGTGAATACCAACATTACCGGGACGTCCAACCTGACGAACGGTACGGTGAGCGTGACCGTCGGGACGGTGACGCATACCGGCACCATCACGAACGGCGTCTGGAGCGTGCCGTTTACCTCTGCAGAACTCAAAGGGCTGGCCGACGGTTCGACACAGGTTTCTGTGGTGGTCACGGACTCCGTGGGCAACATTGCAACGTCTTCGAACCTGCTGACCGTACTGACTCATGAACTGCCACTGGTCGCGCTGAATCCGTTGCTCGGCCTGACCCTTGGCTTGGTGGGCGGTATTCTGGGCGGACAGGGGCTGACGCTGAGCGGGACCAGCCGCAACATCGCTCAAGGCGGTCTGGTCAGCGTGACCCTGCTGGGGAATACGCTGGCGGGCACCGTACAGGCCGATGGTTCATGGACGGTTAAGTTCAGCAGCGCATTGCTGAGCAGTTACGGACTGACCGGGTTGCTGGCGGCATTACTTGGCGCGGTTGTTGAACTTAAAGCCGTCGATGTGGCAGGTAATGGTTTTGATGCACATGTCGGTCTGACCGTAGGTTCAACGTTGCCGGCTGACACCCAGACGCTCGCCGTACAGTCTCTGGCGGTAGAGGACACCCATACGCTGGCGGCGGTTCACACCACCGATACCAGCAGTTCAACCACAGACACCACCACCCACACCACCAGTACGCTGACCGATCCGCTGGTCACAGCGGACACCAGTTCGTCCACCACCAGCACCTCGACCAGTGCAACGTCGGAAACCACATCTCATGCGGACACGGCGTTCTCGATTGGTGGTGTCACCATCGACCTGACGGCAACGGACGGCGTGGCGATCGGCGGCGCCGGTAACGACACCATCTCGGTTCATACCCTTGATTTCTCGCAAATCGACGGCGGGACCGGTGTCGATACCTTGTTGCTGGCGGGCACCAATCAGCATCTGGATCTGACTTTGCTCGGGCTGAAAGTTGAACATATCGACATCTTCGATTTGGGCACTTCCGGCACCAACAGCATCTCGCTGAATCTGCACGAGGCGCTGAACGTGAAGGACAACCCGACGGATGAAGTGATCATCAAAGGGGGCGAAGGCAGCCTGGTGAACCTGCAAATGGGTACCGACGGCGCATGGGCTGAAACCGGGCAACGTACGGTGGATGGCCTGACCTTCGACGTTTATCACAACGCTTCACTCGATACATCCAACACGTTGGGAGACGTACTGGTGCAACACGGTTTACACGTCCAGCAAAGCTAAGTCAGACCTGCGCCTCCCTTTTAGCGGGGGGAGGCGCAACACCAAAACAATCGGCGTAATTAAGTGGTGTCGGTAATGAAAAATAAGAAAGTGATACGGCCTGTGGCCGTTATCTTGGGCACGTTGTGCCTGACCGGGTTAACAGGGAATTTCAATGTGGTTGTGGCGGCGGTTAAACAGCCGGAATTTAACTGGCAGGCGGCACCGACGGAAGAGATGCGCGCCAGTCTGACATTACGGGATGCCATCTTGCGGGCGTTTGCGCGAAATCCGCAAATCGCGGAGGCGGCGGCGCAAATCCGCGTAGGCGGCGGGAATCTGGATGCGGCGAAAAGTGCGTGGTATCCGCAGGTTTCATTGCAAGGGGCGGGCGGGAAATCCCGTCAGACGTATGCATCGGGAGATCAGAGCAGCAACGGGTCGGCGGGCATTCAGCTCAGCCAGCTGCTGTGGGATTTCGGGAAAACCAACGGCAGTATCAGCGAGCAGGAGTACCTTTCGGACTCTTACCGGTTTTCACTTTACAGCACGATGACCGATGTGGCGCTCAGCACCATGCAGGCCTATCTGTCGGTCAAACGCTATCAGGCGCTGGTTCTGGCGTCTCAGGACAATATCGAATCGCTGACCCGCGTCAGGGATACCGCTAAACTGCGCGCCGACGCCGGGCTGAGTTCTCAGTCTGACGTCTTGCAGGCGGAAACCCGCATCGCCGGGATGCGGGCAACCGTCGAACAATACCGTGCGCAGGCGCGTTCCTCACAGGCGCAACTGACCGTACTGACCGGTGTGGTGTCCAGCGACCTGCCGGATCTGCCTGAAAGTCTGCTCAATCAGAAAGTCACTCTCGACAAAATCCCTTATGAAAACAGCACACTGGTGCGCGCGGCGCAGGCCAAGCAGCAGGCGGCGATTGAGCAGGTCAATCAGGCCGAAGCGCAGCACTGGCCGACAGTGAAAGTCCAGGCCGGGCGCACGCGTTATGACAATAACGGTGGCAGCGGTTCGTACTGGGACGATCAGCTCCAGCTGGCGGTGGATGCGCCGGTCTATCAGGGCGGTGCGGTCAGCGCCAAAGTCCGTGCGGCGGAAGGTCAGCGTCAGGCGGCGCAGGCGGATGTGGAAAAAGCCAAGCTGGATATCAACCAGAAAGCCTCCACCGCCTATGCCGACATGATTGGCGGCCAGCAGCGGCAGGTGGCAGGCGAGGAACAGTATTCCAGCGCCACACACACCCGCAGCGTGTATCAGGATGAATACAAACTCAGCAAGCGCAGCCTGAACGATTTGCTCAGCGTGGAGCAGGACGTTTTTCAGGCCGACACCATGCGTATTGGCGCGCTGTACGACGGCTGGGACGCCACGGTGCGTTACGCCGCAGCGGTCGATAATCTGGTCGATATGCTGGGCATTGACCGCCAGAAACAATCCGGTGACACCCTCCCGGCGCTGTAAAAACAGAGCCGCCGGGAGAAGCCAGAAGCATTCGATAACGAGGTTGAAATGAGCAATGAAGCAGCAACACCTTTGTCGATCGACGTCTGGATAAGCGCCATGGGGCGCGTGGCCGAAACATTCGGTAAACCAGCAGATCCTCTTTTTCTTCGCCAGCAAATGCGCTGGTTCGAACATCAGCCGTTACGCCGACAGCTTGATCGCCTGAGCGGCCTGATGGGATTGCAAATCGGCATGGTCAGCTGGAATCAGGTACGCTGGCGGCAGGAAGTTTTGCCTGCCGTTATTACGCTGGAGCAGGGTGGTATTGCGGTTCTTGAACAGCTGCATGACGACGGCAACGTTGATTACTGGCTGAGCGACGGTGGCGATTTACTGCGTTCGGCCGAGCTGGTAACGCTGCTTGAACAAAGCACCGGCCCGGTCTTTTTGGTTGGCGTCGCGCCGCGCGGGCGCGATCAGCGTATCGACCAGTTTGTTCAGCCGCATAAAAAACACTGGTTCTGGGAAAACTTCCGCGGTTCCGGGCGCAAAATCGCAGAAATCTCGCTAGCCTCTGTTTTGGGTAACGTGCTGGCACTGGCGGGGATTTTGTTCTCCATGCAGGTCTACGACCGGGTGATCCCGGCGCAATCTTTCCCGACGCTGTGGGTACTGTTCTTCGGCGTGGTGCTGGCGGCGGGGATGGAATACATCATCCGCCTGATGCGTACGCTGGTGTCGGATTTCATGGGCAAAAAGATTGACCTCAAGGTTTCATCGCTGTTTTTCGTGCGGGCGATGAGCATCAAAAATGACGACCGGCCAAAATCCACCGGCTCCTTTATTTCCCAGCTGCGTGAAATCGATCAGGTGCGCGAACTGCTGACATCCACCACGGTCAGCGCCGCCGCCGATATGCCGTTTGTCCTGCTGTTTCTCGGCATCATGTTTTTCATCGGCGGCCCGCTGGTGATCATCCCGCTATTGGCTATCCCGCTGATTGTTATCCCCGGCATTCTGATCCAGTGGCCGATGGCAAAACTGGCGAAAGAAGGCATGCGTGAAAGTGCGCTGCGCAACGCCGTGCTGGTGGAAACCATCGAAGGCATTGAAGACATCAAAGCCTTGCAGGCGGAAGCGTATTTCCAGCGTCAGTGGGAGCAGACTCATGAAGTCAGCGCCGCCGTGGGTATGAAGCAACGTTTGTGGGGCGCGCGCCTGACCGGCTGGGCATCGACGGTTCAGCAACTGACCTACGGCGGCATGCTGGTGTTCGGGGTCTATCTGGTGCTGAGCGGTGATATTACTACCGGTACGCTGGTCGCCAGCAGCATGCTTTCCTCACGGACCATCGCGCCATTAATGCAGCTGACGATGGTCTTCTCCCGCTGGCAGCATGCGAAAAGCGCCATGCGCGGGCTGGATGAGCTGCTGAAAAAACCGGTTGACCGGCCCGCTGATGCGGAGCTGTCGCATTGCCCGACGCTGAGCGGTCATTTCAACGTGCGCAATCTGCAATACACCTACGACAAAGAGAATTCGCCGAACGTGCTCGGCATTGGTCAGCTGGAAATCAAACCCGGCGAACGCGTGGCGATTCTGGGCAAAGTCGGGGCAGGGAAATCGACGTTGCTGAAATTGCTGTCCGGCCAGGCCAGCCCGTCGCAGGGCAAAATCCTGATTGATGGCGTTGATATGACCAAAGTCGAACCGGCAGATATCCGCCGCCAGATTGGTTATCTGTCGCAAGATTCGCGGCTGTTCTTCGGCACCTTGCGCCAGAACCTGATGCTCGGGTATCCGCATGCGACCGATCAGGAAATGTTGCAGGCACTGCGCATCAGCGGCGCGTTGTCGATGGTGCAGGCCGATGCCTCCAGCCTCGACAAAATCATCAACGAAGGCGGGCGCGGATTGTCCGGCGGCCAACGCCAGATGGTGATGCTCAGCCGCATGATTTTACGAAATCCGCAGGTGGTATTGCTCGATGAACCGACCGCGTCGATGGATGAACAGCTTGAGGATTACGTGATCCGCCAGCTTCACGCCTGGCTGGTCGGACGCACGCTGATTGTTGTCACCCACCGTCCGGCGCTGCTCAAACTGGTTGACAGAATTGTGGTGATGGATAACGGACGGGTGGTTGCCGACGGGCCACGGGATCAAATTCTGGCAACTGCCGCCACCAACACACCGGCTCCGGCCGCGGCGGTGGTGGCTGAAACCAAACAGGGCGCAGCCTGAGCTGCTAAGGGTCCCGCATGGCACACGTAACATTGAATGATGAGTTGGAAGCCGAAAGCCGGAAAGTGTCGTGGATTATCTGGGTGACGCTCGGCAGTCTGCTGGTCTTTTTCATCTGGGCGCGTTTTGCCGTGCTGGATGAAGTGACGGTAGGTACCGGTAAAGTGACACCGTCGAGCAAAGCGCAGCAGATTGATTCTCTGGACGGCGGCGTGATTTTAAAACTGATGGTGCAGGAAGGTTCGGTCGTCAGCCGTGGCCAGCTCCTGGCACAACTCGACCCGACCCGTTCGCAATCAAACTACGGCGAAGCGGCCTCACGCGTCAGAACCCTTCGCGCGTCTTCTGAACGTCTGAGCGCGGAACTGACCGGTGCGCCGCTGAAATTCAGCCCGGAAACCATGAAATCCCCGGAACTGGTGGCGCGCGAACGTCAGCTTTATTTGTCGCGTAAACAGAACCGTGATGAGACGGTGACCAACCTGAATCAGTCCCTCAAACTGGTGAATGACGAAATCAACATGACCCAGCCGCTGGTCGCCAAAGGTGCCGCGGGGCAGGTGGAAGTCATCCGCCTGAAACGTCAGGCCAGCGAACTGCGTGGCAAAATCGACGATGCGACCAACCAGTACGCGGTGCGTGCGCGCGAAGAGCAGGTGAAAAATAACGCCGATCTGGATGCAGAGTTGCAGGTCATGGCGGGTAAAGAGGATCAGGTCACCCGTTCCGAGTTGTATTCGCCGGTTCACGGCATCGTAAAAGACATTCAGGTCTCCACCGTCGGTGGCGTACTCCAGCCGGGCGGCAAGCTGATGGAAATTGTCCCGATTGAAGACCAGTTGCTGATCGAAACGCGTATCAACCCGCGTGACATCGCCTACATCCGGCCAGGATTACCGGCCACGGTAAAAATCTCGGCCTATGACTCGTCGATTTATGGCGACCTCGAAGGCAAAGTCGAAGGCGTATCGCCGGACACCTTGCAGGATGAAGTGAAGCGCGACCAGTATTACTACCGTGTTTACGTCCGGACGGATAAGGCGTTCCTGACCAATAAAGCCGGACGCCAGTTCCCGATTGTGCCGGGGATGGTGGCGAACGTCGATATCAAAACAGGGCAGAAAAGTGTGCTGGATTATCTGATTAAGCCGCTGAATAAGGTGAAGGAATCATTGAGGGAAAGGTAAGCAGGAGGCCGCTGCTTGTGTGGCTTCAACTTCAACTTCAAGGTCGCGGGCGTCGGCCCACACCGGCTTGGGGGACGGCTTATCGCCGCCGCCCCCCAAGCCCCCCCGGGCTCTTTCACTGCGCGCTTCGCGGGCGCGACGGACATGTTCTGACGCAATTGTGGGTGGCGCAAAATGTCATCGCTGCGCGATTCCCGAATTTCAGGTTTACTCGGCCTACGGCCTCGCCCTTCGGGCCGTCACTTCGTGACGTTGTCTCGCTCCGCTCGGCTCGGGCCTCTGGTCTCGAACCATTCATTCGGTGCCATTTTTGAGCACGCCAATAAACTTATCTAAAAGATAAATCCATTCCGTTTTTGATTTTAAGCCCGGATTGGGCGGCGAGCCCAAAATAACACCCGCTATTGCAGCGGCTCCTGCAAACGAAACTCCGCCACCGGATCTTCCACTTCGGCTTTCCGTTTATCCTGCCATAAATTCATGCGTGCCCGCAGTGAGCCGTTGAGATCCTGATGCACCTGTCTGGTGGCTTCGGATTCGGGATTCAGTTCGAGAGCAAACTCAATAAACTTGCTGGCGGTGTAACGGTTTTTCTTTGTGCCGGTGCCTGTCAGCCACGCCATGCCCAGCGTGTAGGCGGCTTCGGCGCGATCGGGATGCGCAGGATTATGCAGAATTTCGGGTAACCACTGGCCGGTGGCGAGACGTTTTTCCGCGTCTGTGCCGTTATCCAGCGCACAGCTGGCGCGGAAGTAGGCGGCGGAAAGATGTCCGGCGTCGGCGGCGCGCTGATACCAATGCATGGCCTGCTCGTAATCCGGCTCTGCGCCAAGGCCTTCCCGCAGGGCGTTGGCACAGGTAAACATGGCGGGCACCAGCCCGGAGCGTGCGGCGCTGAGCACGCAATCCATCGCGTTGCTGTCGTTGTGATATTGCTCCGGCACATCCTGATGCCAGCCGTTGCGGTAGAAAAAGTACAGTTCGTAGCAGTGAATGGCGCTGCCGTGACGGGCCATTTCGGTCATCAGGAAATGCGCGGCGTCCAGATCGTCGTTGATCGCCATGTCGTGCGCCAGTGTGACCAGATCTTTCACCGGCTGTTCGTCACCGGAATGCTGCATCATAGACCAGGCGTGTTCCATTAATCCGCTGCTCAGCTCTGGTCTGGCGGGCAATCCGTACAAACCATATTGCAACGCGGCAGCGGCAAAGCTGACCAGCACCGGATCGGTGGCCTGACTCAGCGCACGGGTCAGCAAGTGCGTCAGAACCGGCAATCCTTCCTGATGGCCATTCGCCAGCACCGCACGGGAAATAAAGAGCGCGGCAAAATGACCGGGCATCGCCTGCGGGGAAACCGCGAAGAGATCCTGATAAACCGCCAGCCCCGCCTGATCGTCATCCTTCCAGTACGCCATGCAGATCCCGGCCAGATCCAGCAAACGGACGCGGGTGGCGGGCTCCAGTGGTTGTGCAAGTAAACCAGCCAGTTGTTGCTGTAATTGCGCGGCTCGCGGGGATTCGCGGTCCGCGATTTCGCCGGATAAAGCATCGCACAGCGCATTTGCGCGGAACTGGTTGCGCTCATCGTCACTGAATTCCGCACAGAGCGGGCCGTCGATGATCAGCATCTGCTGCTCATCGCTGCCGCCCCAGAATGCGGAATGGAATAAAAGGTAGGATTCCATCGTGCCGACGTCCGCGTGGCGTACCGACATCGCCATGCGCAGCCAGTAACTGAGCGCTTCGTCGTCCGCTTTGCGGGTTTGTTGCAGGGCGGCAGGCAATGACTGCGGCCAGTGTGTCGCAGGTTCAAAACCCAGCGCATGGATGTGCGCGATACCCGCCTGCCAGATTTCGCTGCCCTGAATCGAGAACTTCTCATGCAGCGGTTTGGGGATTTCACCGGCGAATAAAGATTTAAGCCAGTACGGTTCACCGAAGCCGCCGCTGAGATTCATCATATGGCGGAAAGCGTGGGTCGGGCGGGAATGCAGCTCAATGGCTTTCAGGAAAGCCAGCACGGCGTAATCGCAGCAGAGCTGGGCACCAAGCCACTGGTGATCTTCAATGTCTTCTTCATTGGGTGCCTGACGGATCATCCAGGCATTTTCGTGCCAGACCATCCCCAGTAAAACATGCGCGTGATAGCTCTGCGGACATTGCTGCGCCCAGTCGCTGAGGATCTCCAGCGGATTCAGTGCCTGGAACTCCGTGCCGCCAAACAGCGTGGACGGATGCATTAATAATCCGTAATCGCTGTGGCTTTCGCCCTGATTCTGCCAGCTACGCATATGTGACAACAGCCACTCGTCGAGTTTGAGAAAACGGCGGGTTGCCAGAAGCATTCTGGCTTTGGAGATGTTATCTGGCTGGTCCTGTTGTGGCATGGGGTTCCCTGAACAGTTGAAAAATAAGATCTTGCGTGGCACCGGCAGTGTACCTGTCTCCCCTGAGGCGATCAGCGGGATTGGTCTGACTTTATCTATAGTAACGGATCTGAACCGTCGCTGACCAATAAACCCTCTCCACAATATCGATTAATAATAATCCGGAAATTCCTTAATAATTCCTAGGATTAGATATCAACTATTAATAAAATCGGGGTGTGAATAATGGAGAAACTGTGAGGTAATTATGGAGAAAAGTACTTGTTGTGCGCGATATAATTAAGTGATGAATGTCACATTAAGTTATTATTTCTTATAAAAATCAAAAAAAAACCGACCACTAAGGGTCGGCTGTTGTTTCCACAAGACGGGGAATGAGGGTAATAGAATAACAAATAATGATGATAGCGAGAGGGAGTATATATTATTAGGAGGAAGTTGCTTTATCACTTAGTGCGGTAAGTATCATGTATATCCTATTGTTTTTATTGTAATTCTTATTAAATTAGCTTTGCGTGCTTTATTTTAACAATTATCAGTGGCACTAAAAATGCTCAATTTTAATAAATTGTTACACCTTCTAATAAATAGGAAATGTCTTAACTAATTTCGTATCATTTTCTTTCTGGATTAATAGTAATTATATCCAGAGAATGGATTTGCCATGTCGGGCCAAAATTCATACAAGCGTTATGCAATATCTAAAGCAGTAAAAAAACGTGTATTTTACATTCAGTGGCACGGTCCGACACCTATCGAGGACAGAAAAATGAAACTCCGTGTTCTTTCACTCATGATCCCTGCGTTAGTGGTTGCAGGCTCAGCAAGTGCGGCAGAAGTTTATAATAAAGATGGTAATAAACTGGACCTTTACGGTTTAGTTGATGGTTTGCATTACTTTTCAAACAACGCGGGCAATGACGGCGATCAGAGCTACATCCGTCTGGGCTTCAAAGGCGAAACGCAGATTACCGACCAGCTGACCGGTTACGGCCAGTGGGAATATCAGGTTCAGGCCAACCAGGCCGAAAGCTCAGATGACGGTGACCGCGCCTTTACCCGTTACGGTTTTGCCGGTCTGAAATTTGGCGATATGGGGTCCTTCGACTACGGTCGTAACAATGGCGTCATGTATGACGTAGCCGCCTGGACCGACATGCAGCCAGAGTTCGATGGTTCCACCTACGGAGCTGACCAGTTCCTTTATCAGCGTACCAACGGCGTTGCGACTTACCGTAATGACAACTTCTTCGGGCTGGTGGATGGCCTGCACTTCGCTCTGCAATATCAGGGCAAAAATGACAGCGGTGGCGGCGAGCCTGGTACACGTGATGTGCTGACGCAGAACGGCGACGGTTACGGGATGTCCCTGAGCTACGATATTGGCGCGGGCGTCAGCGTGGCGGGTGCCTTCTTCAATTCTGACCGTACTGATGAGCAAAATACCGCTCCTGGCATCATGGGCGACGGTAAAAAAGCGGAAGGTTACACCGGCGGTCTGAAATATGACGCTAACAACGTTTACCTTGCAGCGATGTTTACTCAGGCTTACAACGCTTCCCGTTTCGGTTCTACCGATTCAGAAGCTTATGGTTATGCTAACCAGTCACAGGCCTTCGAAGCTTACGCAAGCTATCAGTTCGATTTCGGCCTGCGTCCGTTCGTCGCCTATAACCAAACGCGCGGTAAAGATTTAGGAACCGACCGTCTGGGCAACAACTACCAGGATCAGGATCTGGTGAAATTTGTCGACCTGGGTGCGACTTACTACTTCAACAAAAACATGTCGGCCTATGTTGACTACAAAATCAACCTGATCGACAGCAGCACCTTCACCGATAACGCCGGTATCAACACCGATGACGTTACCGCGGTAGGTCTGGTGTATCAGTTCTAAGCGTGCCTTTCTCAGACACAGAATAGCGCTTTGTTTTTGCAAGACTTGAGTACAAGCAGTCAAAAAAGCAGTAAAAGAACGCGGCCTCTGATGGCCGCGTTTTTTGTCACTGTAAGGCTACGATTCTCAGGCTGATTTCTGATGGATCAGATGAAGCGGGGGAGAAACGTCGAGTTCGATGTTCGGGTTTTGGCGAAATTCATGAGGCGTGATGTTAAAACGCTTACGGAACATGTAGGTAAAATGCGACTGTGAGCCAAACCCGAAATCCATCGCGATATCGAAAATCGGGGTTTCACTGCTGCTCAGCTGATAAACAGCGCTCGCCAGACGGCGTTCCCTGATGTACTTCCCCAGAGAAATGCCTGTCGATTCTTTAAATAATTTTTGCATGTGCCAAAGCGAATAGCCTGAATACTCAGCCAGTTCTTCAAGATGGATGACGCGACCAAGATGGCCTTCAATCCATTTGCTGAGTGCGCAGACGATAGCGATATGAATGTCTTGAGCCATAACCAGTCTGTATTAAGGTTGAATACCGCTATTATACACGACTTCGCCATGATGGCGTGGCAGGTGTTGCTCAGTTGATGGCGGAGCAGACAACTTGCAGAAATGGCCCGGTGGGCAGAACGACGCGCGTCGTCTGGCGGGCCATCATGTTAACGTAGCAGGATCCAGTGAATTAACCGCGCTATGCCATCGTCAACCACAACAATCCCGACGAGAATAAGAACGATCAAAATGACGAAGTTCTTACCGGTTGGCACAGTGATTTCTCCCTCGTGAACGCTGTTTACCAGGGGCCGCTACCCTGCATATTGAGGGCAATAACGCCCAGACAAACCGCGACAAAAACGATAAAAACGATAAGAAGCCGTTTCATTTTTTTCTGACAGAGCGCGCTGCTCTTCCTCCGCGTGGACTTCAACTGACAAAACATCCGCACGTTAACCGCTTCTTTCGGTGAGATCCAGCGTGTCAGCGTTTTTTCGCTATTTTTCTACGCTTCGTTTAACCATCAGTCGCCGGTCTACGCACCAGATCCGTTTTCTGACCGCCATTGATAACGGTCGTTGGCGGTGTTTCCGGCACCAGCGCATCCGGCGCAATGTTCATGTGGTTAAGAATTTCGCCCATGATATGTCCGAATATCGGGCCCGCTACCGAGCCACCGAAGTGTTTACCGGCCTGCGGGTTGTTGACCATAACAACCAGCGCCACGCGCGGATTACTGGCCGGTGCAACACCGGCGGTGTAGTTGATGTAACCGCCATCGTATTTGCCGCTGGCTCCCATTTTTTCGGCAGTACCGGTTTTAATCGCTAAACGGTAGCCGGGCACCGCCGCACTGAGGCCGGAGCCGCCGGGCAGGGCGTCACTTTCCATCATATGAATGACCGTCCTGACCACATCGGCGGACATCACGCGGGTGCCCAGTACCGGAGGCGTAACCTTGGTTATCGACAGCGGACGGTAAATACCTTCCGCGCCGATGGTGGCATATTCACGGGCGATTTGCAGCGGCGTGACGCGCAGGCCGTAGCCGAAGGAGAACGTGGCGCGTTCGATGTCAGCCCAGCGGTCACGGTGCGCCGGGAAGTAACCGCTGCTTTCGCCGCCGATCCCTAAATCAGTGGCTTTACCCAGCCCGAACGACTGATAAAGCTGAACCAGCACGTTGGCAGGCATCGCAAGTGCAATGTGTGATACCGCGATGTCGCTGGATTTTTGCAAGATGCCGGTAATGGTCAGCGCTGGCCAGTGCCCAACGTCTTTAATCAGGTGACCGTTAACGGTGTACGGATGGGTATCGAGCACGGAATCCGGGCGAATCATACGGCGCGCCAGACCGGCCATGACCACCAGCGGTTTGACCGTCGAACCGGGTTCAAAACTGTCGCTGATGGCGACGTTACGCATGTCTTTAGGCTGAACGCCCGCGTAGTTATTCGGGTTGTAAGACGGGAAGGAGGCCATCCCCAAAATTTCACCGGTGCTCACGTCGACCAGCACGGCAGCTCCGGATTCTGCCTGGTTGAGCAATACGCCTTCACGCAGCCGCGAATACAACACGTACTGCATAAAGCTGTCGATACTCAGGTTAATGGTCGGCGGCTGTTGCGGTGCGACTTCTTTCAAAATCCCGATGACGTTGCCGTGGCGATCCTGACGGTATTCGCGCATGCCGGGTTTGCCCTGCAACAAGGCATTAAAACCTTTTTCGATGCCATTAAGGCCTTCGTTATCAGTACCGACCACGCCGACGAGGTTTGCTGCGGCTTCACTCATCGGATAATAGCGGCTGTCGTCGTTTTGGCTGGAGACACCGCCAAGGTGCAACTGGCCAATATCACCGGCAATCCCTTCTTCGATTTTTCGACCGAGATAAACGAAACGGCGCTGCGGATCACTGTTGATGGTTTGCTGTAATTGCGAAAGCGGGACATTCAGCGCAGAAGCCAGATATTGCCATTTCGGGCTGTTGAGGTCGCTGTGTAGTTCCAGAATACGGAACGGATCAGCAATAATATCTTTTGACGCCACACTGAGCGCAAGAGGGTGCCCGTTGCGGTCGGCAATCGTGCCGCGCCCGGCGGGAATAATGCTGGAACGCAGTGAACGCGAATCCGCTTCTTTTTCCAGCATGGGCTGATTGAGCAGCTGTAAATAGCCTACGCGGCCCAGCAGAAGTGCCAGACAGCAGACAATGCCGAGACAGATCAGCGCAAAGCGCTTGGTGTAAAAATGAGGTTGGGCGCTGGATTTTCTTGGGCTCGGTGGCATGGCTGTTTCGCAAAGTCGTTGACGCGTTTGAAGCGAAAAGCGATGACGCGAAGGCAGTTAGCCGGATGAAATTAATCCAGACTGTGCCCGATAAAACGGCGGCTCATCGCTCTGAAAGATAATGAATTTATATAACGTTCACATCTTATATTAAGCGATAGCTATGGGTTGTTTAATTCAATTGCTCTTTGTAACCAAGTGCAACCGAGACGCACCTTTTTACTCGACCGAAAGCCATTCGTCGGCTTCTTCAAACATTTCTTCCAGCATTTGGTTTAATTGCGAACGTTCCTGCTTGCTGGCTCCGTGCGTATTCAGCCCGTTGGCCTGCATCGGTTTCACTTTTACTTCAGCGTCAGGGAACATGCGGTGTACCCGCTTAACCAGTTCTGCCTCAATTTTTTCACTGGCATTTGGGATCCTTGAGACATTCCGTTTGTCAAAAATCAGTTCGACCCGCATAGCTTTCCTCGTTTTCTGGCTGGGGGAGAAAAATAACTGTTGAAATATACAGTGTTATCTTTGCGGGTCCAAGCAATTTTTAGCGTAGTTTCTGGATGATGCCCAGACTGTCCAGCCGTTCACGGTTATGGGCGCGTCGTAAATCCAGTTCCGGGCCCGCCGGGACAATTCCGGTCGGGTTCAGCCACAGAATTCCGTAATAGCCTTGTTTGATGTCCGCCAGATTGACGGTGTCACTGATCCCCGGCCACTGATAGAGTTCACGCAAATAATTTGAAAGATTAGGATAGTCTTCAATACGGCGGATATTGCATTTGAAAGCGCCGTGATATGCGCTGTCGAACCGCACCAGCGTAACGAACAAACGCCAGTCGGCTTCGGTGAGGTACTCCCCGGCGATATAACGGTGGCTGTCTAAATGGGCTTCCAGCATATCAAGTGTGCTGAAAAGCCGGGTGACGGCCACGTCGTAGCTTTCCTGCGTTTTCGCAAAGCCGGTTTTGTACACGCCGTTATTGACGTCGTGATAAATAATTTCGTTCCAGCGGTCGATTTCCTCGCGCAGCGGGGCAGGGTAGAAATCATCCTGATTGCCGTTGAGGGCGTCGAAAGTGTGGTTAAGGATGCGGATGATGTCGGCTGATTCGTTGTTCACGATGCGACCTGCCTGGCGATCCCACAAAACGGGTACAGAAACTTTGCCGGTGTAATGTGCATCGCTGGCGGTATAAAGCTCATGAACGTGGCGGATGGCCGGGATTTTATCTCCGGCATCCTGAGGCTCGTCGAACGTCCAGCCATTTTCGCCAATGACCGGTTGTGCGATGGAAACGGAAATAAACTTTTCCAGCCCTTTCAGATGACGGAATATCAGGGTTCGCGAAGCCCACGGGCAAAGATAAGAAACGAAAAGCTGATAACGGCCTGCCTGCGGCTCGATGTGTGTTTCACGAAACGCGGTTTCCTCGCGATGAAAGGCGCCGTTTTTAATTTCTTCTTTAGCGACGTCGCCGCTTACCCATTTTCCGTTGACCAGTCCCGACACGATGGCTGTACTCCGATAACGTTATTATTGTTGATGAACTTACCGTAGCGGTTTTGTATGAGTTCATAAACGACATAATTTTCAAAAAGAAGGTCAAATAAACTGAAGGGGATTTTGACGGGACGCGGAAGGGATGATTCCATAAAAAAACCAACCGGTTAAGGTTGGTTTTTCAGGTGTCCTGCAAAACGATTAATTGGCCAGGAAGCGTTTTTCGTCGGTCAGAACCTGTAACAGCAGGCCAAGTTCCGGCTTCTGATCTTTAATCCGTTTACCGTTATTATCGAAGGCGCGGTAATCCCCGTCGCTTTCCAGCTCAAGCGTCTGGTCTGGCGTGGTGATCACCAGCGTTCCGTCGTCGCTGGTCGTGACCCAGTTGTGACGGCGTTTCGCGGCAAACAAATCCTCGCCCTGCGAATAATCTGCCGGTGACGTGGTGACGTGAAGCAGACGCTGCATCAGCGTGGTCATTACATCCGCGTGATCGGTAAGCTTGCTGATACTCTGAGCCGGTGTGCCCGGCCAGTGGATAATCAGCGGAACCTGCAACTGGCGGCGGTTCATCGCGTTACCCGAACCCCAGGTGCCGTTCTCGTTAAACTCGATACCGTGCGAAGCGGTAATCACCACCACGGTTTTATCGAGATCGCCGCGATCTTTCAGCGATTGCAGCATGACCGCAATTTGCTGATCAACGCTTTGCGCGCCGTGCTGATAGCGATGAATAAACGTATTTCCGACCGGTACGCTGTCGCCGTCCTGACGCAATGAGGTGCTGATGCCATTCAGGTTGACGTACGAGAACCACGGACCGTTGCCGCGCACATTCAGCCATTGCTGCCACTGAGAAACGGTTTGTGCATCCGACTGTTTTACAGGCGCAGGCAGGGTGAAATCGGTCAGCAGAGCCTGACGGTACAGCGGGCTGTCAAAGCCGTCCGAAGCAAACAGACCAAATTCGTAACCTTGTTGCTCCAGCGATGTCACCAGCGCAGAAGGTTTACGTGCGGCCAGAATGCCCTGCATATAGGTCGGCGAAATTCCGTAGAACAGGCTAAACTGGCCGGTGTCATTACGGTTGCCGGAGCTGAAATGCTGGTCAAAACGAATATTGTGCTTGGCGAAATCGGCCAGCGCAGGCATGTCCTGATCGAGCGTCGCTTCATGCACGCCGTCGAGCACGACCATCAGCAGGTTATATTTCGAGCCGGTTTTGGCGAAACTGATGCTGTTAAGCGGATATTCCACCGCCAGCGCTTCCGGATTCCCTTGCTCAATCAGTCGCTTCTGGTATTCCTCGGCATTCAGCAGACCGTGTTTTTCGAGGAATTTACGCGCCGTCATCGGATACGACAGCGGAAGATTCGCGCGCTGCATGGTAATCGGACGATAGAAATTTGCATCCGCCCAGATGTACATCAGGTGCGACGCAAAGAAGCTCACGATAAACAGCACAACGATTGGCTTGGCGAAATTACGGCGGTTCAGGCTGCGCAGCTTTTGCCACGCCCAGGTGCCGAATAACATTTCGAGCAGGAAAATGACCGGCACGGCAATAAACATCAGCTGCCAGTCGCGCGCCATTTCGCCCTGACCCGGGTTAACGACCAGTTCCCAGACCACCGGATTAATATGCAGGTGGAAGCGGGTAAACACTTCGGTGTCGACCAGAATCAGCGTCAGCCCGGCAGTTGCCAGTATCGCGGATAAGAATCGCAACAACCGTTGCGACATCACCACGAACGTCAGCGGGAAGATAATCAGTAAGTAGGCGGCAAAACCGATAAAGCTGAAATGCCCAAGCCAGCTGACCAGCGCGTAAATACGCCCTTCCAGAGAGGAAGGCCAGTCAGAAACAAACAGGTAGCGGCTGCCTAGCCCAAGAATCAACAGGATATTGAAGAGGGCGAACCAGTGGCCCCAGCTGATCATCTGGGAAACTTTTTCGCGATAGCGCTGACTATTTGTCACCATGAGAGGGTCTGGGCAATGAGTGAATTAATGGGCTTTATCTTCTCTTATCGACGCTTGCAAAGCTTTAGCAAAAGATTGGGACAATGCTTTGCGTTGTGCAGGAGCGACGCTGGTGTTAATAAGGTTTGTCACCATATTGCCCAGGACCATCAAAGAAAGGTCGGTCGGGGCGCGGTGTTTTTCCAGAACAGTTGCCAGCTCGGAAAGGATCTGTTCAACGTGTTCGTCACTGTAACGGGATGATTGTGCCATAGAGTAATGTGCTTCTTGATCTGACAAAGTCCAATATCTTAGCCGATCACGCCACCACTTTCCGCATTTTTATAACGGGGGGCGTGTCGGGGTCGTGATCGTATCTGTGAATCAGTATTTCAGGGGCTGGAACAGGTTGCGGCTTTAGCGCTTCGGTGTTTGAATACGCCCCGCAGGCAGACCCTTCTTACACGGCTGCAATTCTTACAGGAGAAAGTCCCCATGAGTCTGGATATTGAGCAGATCGCTCTGCACCAGTTGAATAAACGTGATGAGCAAACGCTGGATGTTGTGCTGCGCGATACGCTTTTGACCCCGAATGCCGCCGTTGATGAAATGATGGCTGAACTGCACCGTGTTTACAGCGCGAAAAGCAAAGCCTATGGCCTGTTCAACGAAGCCAGCGAACTGTCAGCGGCGCTGCGCAGTTGCCGTAAAGGGGACGACGATTTCCTGTCATTCAGCCGTGCCGCGACCGGACGTCTTCGTGATGAGCTGGCAAAATACCCGTTCGCAGAAGGCGGCGTGGTGCTGTTTTGTCATTACCGTTTCCTGGCCGTGGAGTATTTGCTGGTTGCGGTGCTTAACAGCCGCAGCAGCATGCGCGTCAACGAACAGCTCGACGTCAGCAGCATCCATTATCTGGATATCAATCACGCCGATATCGTGGCGCGTATTGATCTGACCGAATGGGAAACCAATCCTGAATCTTCCCGCTACCTGACGTTTCTGAAAGGCCGCGTCGGGCGCAAAGTTTCTGACTTCTTCATGGATTTCCTGGGCGCTTCTGAAGGCCTGGATACCAAAGCGCAAAACCGCGGTTTGTTGCAGGCGGTAGATGATTTCTGTACTGAAGCGCAGCTCGATAAAAACGAGCGCCAGAACTATCGTCAGCAGGTGTACACCTACTGCAACGAGCAGTTGCAGGCCGGCGAAGAAATTGCGCTGGATGATTTATCCGAAGAGCTGCCGCCCTGGAATGACAAGAAATTCAAAGAATTCACGCAGGAACAAGGTTATCAGCTGGAAGAAACGTTCCCGGCCGATCGCAGCACGCTTCGCCAGCTGACCAAATTTGCCGGCAGCGGCGGTGGCCTGAGTATTAACTTCGATGCGATGTTAATGGGCGAACGTATTTTCTGGGATCCGGCGACCGATACGCTGACCATTAAAGGCACGCCGCCGAACCTGCGGGATCAGTTGCAGCGAAAGTCCGGCAAATAAAACCTGGATCGCAGCCAATAAAAAACACCGCCGGGGCGGTGTTTTTTATTTGTTCTCGCACGGCGTCCCGATGCGCAACAACTCAGTCAGCGATTAAACGCGAACGAAGTCGATGTGAGCCAGTTTTGGCTTGAACGGGTGACGCTGTACAGCCTGAACTTTAACTTTGGTTTCTTTACCGTCGATAACCAGAGTAATAGCTTCAGAGTAGAACTCCGCTTTAACTTCCATGTTCTTAACAGAATCATGGTCCAGTTTGATAGAAACCGGAGCAGCTGAGCCACCGTAAACGATAGCTGGGAATTTGTTTTCTGTACGCAGGCGGCGGCTCGCACCTTTGCCCTGCTCGTCCTGTGGACGTACTTCTACATTGATAGTGAACATGTATGTTTCTCTATATATAAAAAAGTTTGCCCCGCCACCTGCGACCGAGTGACGAGTTGAGTACTACAAGCTTCCACACAAGGCGAAAGCGGGCGGTATGATACCGGAGCAGGGCAGTTGCAGCAATATAAATAGCCGGTTTCAGGTTATTTACTCACCCGCGCAGCTCATTGGCGCGCCGGTAACGCCCTTCATAATCGAACATTTTCTCGCGCACCTGCCAGAACTGGCCTTTCATCCGCGCGACAACAAAATCCGGATGACGCAGTAAAACCTGCTGCGCCACGATATCGGCGGCGGACTTCCATTCCAGCGGCACGCCCGGTGCGCGCTGATGCGGACGCAGGAAATTATGCAAAAAAGCCATCCGCTGGGCGGGCGTTTGCAGGCGGAAACGCTCGGAAACGTCCGCGCCATCCTCATCGTAATAGGTGATTTTCAGCCATTCGCCTTTGTCGTCGCGCCCGTGTTCAAGGTTCATGCCGCCGCAGCGTAAGACCAGCGCATCTTTCAGGCGCAGCGCGGCTTTCAGCATATCGTCCGGGTCGACCAGAATTTCCTGACACTGATGACAGCGCCGCGCCGCAATATCGTTTTCCGCGCCGCAGTGCGGGCAGCTTTTGAAGCGGAAACGGAAATCACACTGCTCGCGGTTGCCGTCGTCATCTTCCAGCACGCCCTGACAGCGGCGGCCAAAATGTTCTATAACCGTGCCGTCTTCGGTGGTTTTGCCCCAGAAGATATTGGCGAAACCGCAGGCCGGGCAGAAAACCTGCACCGGTTTGTTGTCGCCCGCCGGTTTGTGACTGCCCACCTCCGGCGTAAACAGGTCATGCGGATTTCCGGCGTAATCGAGGATCAGGCAATCCGTTTTGCCCGGCGACAGACGCAGCCCGCGCCCGACAATCTGCTGATAAAGGCTGACGGATTCGGTCGGGCGTAAAATGGCAATCAGATCCACATGCGGCGCGTCAAAGCCGGTGGTCAGCACCGAGACGTTCACCAGGTAGCGCAGTTCCTGCTGCTTAAAGGCGGTGATCAGCCGGTCGCGTTCGACGGCGTGGGTTTGCGCGCTGATCAGCGCCGCTTCGCCTTTGGGCAGCAAACCGAAAATTTCACCGGCGTGTTCCACCGTTGAGGCAAAAATCATCACACCTTTGCGGTCGTGCGCGAACTCAACAATCTGGCTGATGATGTGCGGCGTGATGCGTTTTTGCTGACGCAACTCATCGTTAAGATCCGCCTCGCTGAACAGCCCGTTGCTGTTGGCCTGCAACCGGCTGAAATCGTAGCTGACGACCGGCATATCGAGCCGTTCCGGCGGCACCAGAAAGCCGTTTTTAATCATGTAACGCAGTGGCAGTTCGTAAATACAATCGCGGAACAGGCTGTTGGAATCGCCGCGCACAATGCCCTGATGGTGATACTGATAAATCCAGCCTTTGCCCAGACGATAGGGCGTTGCCGTCAGCCCGAGCAGCCGCAGACGCGGGTTTTGCGCTTTAAGATGGCCGATAATTTGCTGGTACTGGCTATTATCGTCGTCGGAAATTCGGTGGCACTCGTCGACAATCAGCAGGGAAAACTCACCGCTGAATTCTGCCAGATTGGGCGCAACGGACTGCACGCTGCCGAACACCACTTTACCGCTGCTTTGTTTGAGATTCAGGCCCGCCGCGAAGATATCCGCTTCCAGCCCGTAAGAAAGATATTTGCTGTGATTCTGCGCGACCAGTTCTTTGACGTGCGCCAGAACCAGCACGCGCCCGCGCGCCACCCTTGCCAGCTCGGCAATCACCAGGCTTTTTCCGGCACCGGTAGGCAATACGATCACCGCCGGTTCATCGTGCTGGCGGAAATGACGCAGCGTAGCGTCAACGGCTTCCTGCTGATAGGGACGAAGGGTAAAAGCGGTCACGGGGAGAATCACCTCAGACTGACTTATTAAAAAAGTTTGTTATTAATGATCACTGTTAATAACTACAGTGGTGAAGTATGCCAAGAAATCCTCTTCATGGCGATCTGCAATCAAATCACCTGCCGTGAATGTTTAGCCTGCTTATTTTTCCTCTTCCTCCTAGGATGCGCCGCCAAGCACAGCTATACTCTTGCGCTCAATGCGGCAGTGAATCTGCCCCCTCGAAGTAATAATCACTCGTTGCAGCTATACGAACTGAAAGTATTACGAATCGAACAACCCTGAACCCTGTCAGTTGCCCTGTTGCAGCGGCGGGGTCTTGTGTTTTATCAGTAACGCGATCACTCAGATCGCCATGAAGGCAAGACTATCCAATGCGTCTGGACAAGTTTCTATCTCAGCAATTAGGTGTAAGCCGTGCGCTCGTTTTACGTGAGCTGCGCAACAAACGTGTCACCGTTGACGGCGAAATCGTCAAAACCGGCTCGATGAAAATCAGCGCTGAACAGCGCGTCGAGTTCGACGGCAATGTGCTGGATCTCATCACCGGCCCGCGTTATTTCATGCTTAACAAGCCGCAGGGTTACGTGTGTTCCACTGATGATCCGGATCATCCGACCGTTCTGTACTTCCTCGAAGAGCCGGTGGCGTACAAGCTTCATGCCGCAGGGCGTCTGGATATCGATACCACCGGTCTGGTGTTGATGACCGATGACGGCCAGTGGTCGCACCGCATCACTTCGCCGCGCCATCATTGCGAGAAAACCTATCTGGTTACGCTCGAAAATCCGCTGGCTGACGACACCGCCGCGCAGTTTGAAGCGGGCGTACAGCTGCACAATGAAGATTCCCTGACCAAACCGGCCAAACTCGAGCAAATCGAAGAGAATCTTGTGCGTCTGACCATCAGCGAAGGCCGTTACCATCAGGTGAAACGTATGTTTGCGGCAGTCGGTAACCGCGTGGTCGCGCTGCACCGTGAGCGGATCGGCGAAATCGTGATGGATGAAGATTTGGAACCGGGCCAGTACCGGCCTTTAACTGAGCAGGAAATTGCCAGCGTTGGCGTTCCTTCGCGATAGTTTTTTCTGTTAACTGGAGCAGCTGAAAGTGCAAGAAAAACCGGTATCCCACATCGGACTGATTTTCATCCTGGGATTGATATCGATGCTGATGCCTTTGGCTATCGATATGTATCTGCCAAGCATGCCCGTTATTGCGCAGGAATATGGTGTTCCGGCGGGCAGTGTGCAAATGACGCTCAGCGCGTACGTGCTGGGTTTTGCGATAGGGCAGCTGTTTTACGGACCGATGGCCGACAGCCTCGGGCGTAAGCCGGTTATCTTCTGGGGCGTGCTTATCTTTGCTGTGGCGGCCGGTGCCTGTGCGCTTGCGCAGTCTGTCGAACAGCTGGTGTGGATGCGTTTCTTGCACGGTTTAGCGGCGGCAGCGGCCAGTGTGGTCATCAACGCGCTGATGCGCGACATGTTCACCAAAGATGAATTCTCGCGAATGATGTCTTTTGTGGTGCTGGTGATGACCGTTGCGCCGCTGCTCGCACCGATGCTCGGCGGTCTGCTGATGGCGATTTTCAGCTGGCACGCGATTTTCTGGGCGATGGCGATTGCAGCGTTAATCGCCGCCACGCTGGTGGGCGTTTACATCAAGGAAACGCTGCCCAAAGAGCGGCGGCAAAAATTCCATCTGCGCACCACCGTTGGCAATTTCGTCTCCCTGTTCCGCCACAAGCGCGTATTGAGCTACATGCTGGCGAGTGGTTTCTCGTTCGCCGGAATGTTCTCTTTCCTCAGCGCCGGACCGTTTGTTTACATTGAACTCAATCACGTTTCGCCGCAGCATTTCGGTTTCTACTTTGCGCTGAACATCGTGGCGCTGGTGATCCTGACGCTGATTAACAGCCGCAACGTGCGCCGTGCGGGCGCGGTGAAAATGTTCCGTTTCGGCCTGTTTGTTCAGCTGACGATGGGCATCTGGCTGCTGGTGGTGTGCGCGTTCGGGCTGCCGTTCTGGGCGATGGTGATTGGTGTGGCGGGCTATGTGGGCGTGATTGCGATGGTGACCTCCAACGCGATGGCGGTCATCATGGATGATTTCCCGCACATGGCGGGTACCGCGGCCTCTCTGGCCGGAACGATTCGTTTTGGCACCGGTGCGGCAATGGGTTCCGTGCTTTCGCTGTTTACCGCTAAAAGCGCCTGGCCGATGGTCGGTTCGATGGCGTTTTGCGTCATTGCCGCCACGTTGCTGTATCTCTACGCCAGCCGTCCGGCGAAAGTCACGGCGCATGCGCTGGCCGACTAAGGTTTTTCGTTTCGCTGCTGTGCATCACTCAGGTCGGAAATGACCTGAGTGACATCGTCAAGATGCCCAATCTGAACTTCACTGGTCCGGTTCAGTTTACTTTTATCAAGTAATAAAAGGCTTTGCGCCGCGCGCCGGAGCAGGGCGATTTTGTATTCCGCATTGCTGTCGTTGGAATCCCAGATAGCGCCAGCGGCGTCCACCGCCTCGCAGGAAAACAGAAACAGATCGATTTCCAGCGTTTTCAGCTGTGAGAACAGCGCCGGATTTACGTAACAGTCGTATTTGCGCAGAAGCCGGCCGCCGGAGCTGATGAGCTGAATATTCTGGCGTTTGGACAGTTCCCGGCACACGCGGGCGCTGTTGGTAAACACGGTGATGCCGATATCCGGCAACTGCCGCGCCAGCGACCAGCAGGTCGAGCTGGCATCGAGCGCAATCACCATTCCTTCATCAATCCACGACAGCGCCTGCCGGGCAATGTCCGCTTTCCGGCTCTGATGGCTTTTTTGCCGGACGCGGAAAGAATCCCCGCTGTCCTGCGTTTCCCGTTTAACGATCTTCGCCCAGCCGTGGCGGCGGATCAGCTGGCCCTGCGTTTGTAATTCCTGCAAGTCGCGGCGGATGGTTTCCCTGCTGACCTGTAAATGGCTGGCCAGATTTTCCGTGCTCTGGCTGCCCGTTTCGCGGATCAGTTGCAGGATGGCCTGATGACGCACAGCTTTCATTTTTTATTTTTCTCCCGGCAATGACGGCAATCCCGATTGACCGTTTTTAACATTTTGCGCTGAAACGGACACGCCAATGCGTGGCGGTTTGCGCGAATCGTTCCCTGAATACGGGATAATCAGAAGCCAGTCACATTTTTACCGCCCGGTCACCGGTCAGCGCCGCCTGCGTTACAAAATAAAGTGACAGAAACCAACAATACGCAGACCAAAACCGACGGGGCAAACATGAAAAGAGAACAGCTGGCTGAACAAATTATAGAAACCTGCCTGCAAATGACGCGCATGGGGCTGAATCAGGGAACGTCCGGCAATGTCAGCGTGCGTTATGGCGACGGAATGCTGATTACGCCAACCGGGATCCCGTATGAGGAGCTGACGCCACGGCAGATTGTCGAGGTCAGCGAAGACGGCAGACACGATCCGGCCAAAACACCGTCCAGCGAATGGCGTTTCCATCAGGCCATTTTTCGCGCACGACCCGACGCACAGGCCGTTGTTCACAACCACGCGGTACATTGCACGGCGGTTTCCATTCTTAACCGGCCCATTCCGGCCATTCATTACATGATTGCGGCGACCGGCAGTACGGTGATCCCGTGCGCGCCGTACGCGATTTTCGGGTCGCAGGCGTTGTCTGATCATACAGAAGCGGCGATCAGACAATCCAAAGCGATTCTTCTGCAACACCACGGAATGATTGCCTGCGGCAGTAATTTGCAGAAAGCGCTCTGGCTGGCGCAGGAAGTTGAAGTGCTGGCGAGGCTTTATCTGATGCTGCTGCCGGTGACGCCGGAAGTACCGGTTCTGTCCGGTGAAGCGATGGAAGCGGTACTGAATAAATTCCATCACTACGGAATTATTACGCGGGAAGAAGCCTGAAGGCTTAAATAAAAATGCCCGTCAGAATATGGCGGGCATCAGGGGATCCAAAAGTAATCAGTTCACGCCCTGCGCTTCCATTTGCTGGAGTTTGCGGGCTTTTTTGGCGCGGGCATATTCATCCGCCATGGCCTTGGCTTTTGCCCCTGGGATCAGCGCCATATCGCACTCTTTCGGCAACAGCGTAGTCACCAGCGCGGCAATCAGCAGGGATGCGACCAGTGCATAAATCGCAGTGCTCTGACCGTACAGACTGACTAACACGCCGACCAGATACGGACCGCAGAAACCGCCCAGATTCCCCAGACCGTTAATCACACCGCGTGCGCTGCCTGCCACTTCCGGCGTGGTGACTTTGCCCGGAATGGTCCAGAAGGCGCTGGTCGCGGCTTGCAGGAAGAACCCTGCACCGACCAGAAAACCGTAGGCCGCCATAATATTGTGACCAAACGCCACGGATGCGGCCAGACAGGCGGCGAAACCGCACAACGGCAGGGCGATAAACATGCGGCGTTTGCCGGTTTTATCGGACAGCACGGACATCGCCAGGATCCCCAGCATGGTGCCCACATAAGGGATAATCGCCAGCATGCCGACTGAACTCATGTCGCCGCCGGTGAGGTTTTTCAGGATAGTCGGCAGCCACAGCGTGTAGCCGTAAATCCCGGTCTGATAGAAGAAGTTAATGACAATCAGTTTGACGATAGATTTATTGCGAAAGACCTCTTTGAGCGGCGCGTTATTGACCGGTGCCAGCGCCCGCAGTGCTTCGCGTTCACGGTTTAATTCGGTGACCAGATAATCGCGTTCGCGCTCAGACAGCCATTTCGCTTCTTCCGGACGGTCGCTGATGGTGAACCACCAGAACAGCATCACCACGAAAGATAATGCCCCTTCGATGATGAACAACCAGCGCCAGTCGAGCGTATCCAGGATCAGGCCGGACAGCGGCGCGGTAATCATCCCGCCGAGCGGCGCGAACATCAGCACATACGCATTGGCGCGGCCACGTTCTTTATCCGGGAACCAGTTGCTGACCATCGTCAGCACCACCGGCAACATCCCGCCTTCCGCTACACCCAGCGCAAAACGCAGGAACAGCAGCTGATACTGGTTAGTGATAAAGCCGGTCAGAATGGAAATCACCGCCCACGCAATCAGCGAGCAGGCGATGAATTTACGGCCGCTACCGTGTACCGCCAGGCTTCCGCCGGGCACCTGTAAAAACAGATACCCGATGAAGAAGATACCGGCAGCCAGACCGGCCATTGATGCGGTGATACCTAATTCGGCATCCATTCCGCCGGGCATGGCAAAACTAATATTGACCCTGTCCATGAAGGAAATAATACAGGCGATAAGTATTGGGGCTATTACACGTAACCAGCGGGCCTTAGGAATTTTATTATTCATCGTCTTTCCTCTGTGTGCTTGTATCCGGCGATGACCTAATAAAAGCATTTTGAGGAAAGTATTTCGTGACAGGTGTCACGTTGAATTATGTTAAGAAAAGGTGTTACCTGCAACGTGATCCTGCACCGTAGTTGGCATGCAGGATGACAGGAAGGAAATAGCAGAAAAGGGCACGTTAAATCGTGCCGCCGAGGGAAATCCGGTAGTGCAAATCGACACGCTCAATGGTCGGCAGGTTTTTGATTTTTTTAAGCAATATTTCGGCGACAACCTTGCCCATTTCAAAGCGCGGTGTAATAACGCTGGCCAGCAACGGCGTGGTCGCCAGCCCGATATCCAGCCCGTGAAAACCTGAAATCGCCATGTCCTGCGGGACGCGGATGCCCAGTTTCAGACATTCCTGTAACACGCCGACGGCAATATCGTCGTTGGTACACAAAATTGCATTGGTGTGCGGATACAGCTGGCGCGCCATCGATAACATTCCGGCGCCGATAGACACCGATGAAACCTTATTCGGGGTGATATGCACCGGCGTCAGCCCGCGTTCAGTCATTGCCCGGCTGTAGCCCTGATAGCGTTTCTGGTCACGCGCGTCTGACATCGAACCGAAATACACCGCATGCTCCTTGCCGCTGGCGAGCAGCGTATTCGCCATGTCATATCCGGCTTGCTGATTATCAAAACCTACCGCAATACGGCCATTCTGATCGTCGAGATCCATCACCTGAGCGACAGGAATTTCAGCCGCATTCAGATACTTATCGGCTTTGAGCGTATGCACGGAATCCGTGAGGATCAGCCCTGCCAGCTGATAACCGAGCAGATTGATAATGTGCTCTTCTTCGCGGTCCTTGCTGTAATCGTAATTCACCACCAGCGTCTGGTAGCCCTGCGCGGACGTCACGGACTCAATACCGGCCAGCAAATCGGAGAAAATCTGATTGTTAAAAGAGGGCACCAGAATGCCGATGCGCGGCGCTTTGGCCGGTCCGCGGGCTTCTTCCAGCGGATAACCGACTTCTTCCATGACTTTGGTGATGCGTTCGCGGGTTTCAGGAGAGACTTTTTCCGGCGTGCGCAGAAAACGGCTGACCGTCATCTTGGTAACATCCGCCAGTTGGGCGATGTCCTGTAATGTCACGCGCTGGTTTCTCATGCGGGTTTCCCTGATTATTTCCCAAAATATACCCGATTATTGAAACAGAAAGCGCCGGAGATTGTTATCAAAATGATGATGATCACATCGGGAGTAACAGGGTTTTTTAACATCCTCCAAGGTGATCTGCATCACAGTTTGGCCGCCGGTAAACCGTTGTAGTGGGGCTAACTTTTCATAAGCAGCTTTTTAATAAGGCCAACGTCATGACAAATCTCTTCTCCCTGGATAATAAAAAGATTCTGGTCACCGGTTCTACGCGCGGTCTGGGTTTCCTGCTGGCGAAAGGGCTGGCGCAGCACGGGGCGGAAATTATCGTCAACGGCACGCAGCAGGAATCGACACAAAAGGCCGCTGAAGCGCTGCGTGCGGAAGGGTTTATCGCACACGCCGTGTCATTTGATGTCACGAACAGCCAGGCAGTGAATCAGGCGATAGACCATATCGAAAAGGCCATTGGCCCGATTGATGTGCTGGTGAATAACGCGGGGATCCAGCGTCGCCACAAATTTACCGATTTCCCGGAAAAAGACTGGGACGACGTGATTGCGGTGAATCAGAAGTCTGTTTTCCTGGTGTCGCAGGCAGTTGCGCGTTACATGATCCAGCGTGAGCGCGGCAAGATCATCAATATCGGTTCGATGCAAAGTGAGCTGGGCCGCGACACCATTACGCCGTACGCTGCCTCTAAAGGTGCGGTGAAAATGCTGACGCGAGGGATGTGCGTTGAACTGGCGCGCTACAATATTCAGGTGAACGGCATTGCGCCGGGCTATTTCAAAACCGACATGACGCAGGCGCTGGTCGATAACAAAGAGTTTTCCGAATGGCTGTGCAAACGCACGCCAGCCGCGCGCTGGGGCAACCCGGAAGAGCTGGTCGGCGGTGCGGTTTATCTGTCCTCCAGGGCGTCAGATTTCGTGAATGGTCATTTACTCTTTATCGATGGCGGCATGCTGGCCGCCGTTTAGTATAGGAAAATTATGAGCAAAATCGCACTGGTCACCGGCGGTGGCAGCGGTATCGGGCTGAGCGCCGCGAAATCGCTGGCGGGTATTGGGTTTACGGTCATTCTGGCGGGGCGCAATACGGAAAAACTGGCGCAGGCCGTGGCACAGTTTGCACCGGGACAAGCGGTGGCGCGTCAGCTGGATGTCACCAGCCCGCAGTCGGTCGCCGCGCTGTTTGCAGATATTCAGGAAACCTTCGGGCGGCTGGATTTATTGTTTAATAACGCCGGGAATAACGTGAAAGATGTGCCCATTGATGAGCTTGCGGTGGAAGACTGGCTTTCGGTGATCAACACCAATCTGACCGGCGCATTTTTGTGTACGCAGGCGGCGGTCAAACTGATGAAACAGCAGTCTCCGCAGGGTGGCCGCATTATCAATAACGGCTCTGTTTCGGCGCTGTCGCCGCGTCCGAATTCCGCGCCTTATACCGCCAGCAAACACGCCATTACCGGCCTGACCAAATCCACGGCACTTGATGGCCGCGCATTCAATATTGCGTGCGGACAGATTGACGTCGGCAACGCCGCAACGGATATGGGCAATAAAGCGCTGGCAGGCAGGATGCAGGCCGACGGGCATATTGCCGAAGAGCCGGTCATTGCGGTGGAGCGCGTCGGTGAAGCCGTGGCTTTTATGGCCGGATTGCCGCCGGGCACCAACGTTCTGACCATGACCATGACGGTGATGGCCAGCGCGATGCCGCTGGTCGGACGGGGGTAACGCTTTTCGCATTCAAAAAAAAACGGCCCGAATCGGGCCGTTTTGCATTTCATCTTTCGTGATTATGCTTTTCTGACTTTACGCTTTCTGCCGAGCCAGAAAATCAGCACCAGCAGAATGATCACGCCGATGATCATCGCCGGCGCCATGAAAGGTTGCAGTTTTGCCAGAAGTGTCACCGGGCCGCCTGCGCGTAATACCGCCACATCCTGCGCGCTGACCTGAACGCCTGCGTTGCCGTAGTTTTTCAACACATAGTTGGAGATATCCGCAATCTGCTGATCGTCGAGCTGACCGACGTACGAACCCACGCCAAATTTTGGCATCAGAACATGATGGTCGCCCACCTGGCGATCGACGCCGTAAAGAATGGCGGAAATCAGGTTAGACGCATTTCCGAGGCCGGTTGCGGTGTTGTTAAACAGCGACGGATACGCCTGATTTTTGCTGCCTGAACCGTCCGGCTGGTGGCAGCTGGCGCAATATCCGCTGAACAATGCCGCGCCGTTGTCGATGGTTTTATTCGCGTTAAACGGATGTGCGCCGCGCAGGCCGTCTTCCACATTCACCGGCTTACCGAAGGTGTCTGCCGCCTGTGTATCGCGCGGATCGCGAACCGGCGTGCTGTTTTTCAGGTAGTAGGCAATTGCGTTCAGATCGGTGTCAGACATGTATTGCAGACTGTTTTGCACCGCCTCCGCCATACCGCCCGCGGCCTGATTTTTCCCGGCGGTCCGGCCTGTTTTCAGGTATTCCACCAGCTGAGCCTGCGACCAGTTGCCAATGCCGCTGACCGGATCAGAACTGATGTTCGGCGCGTACCACGGGCCGACCATGCCGCCCGCCAGCGGTTTATCCGTCACCGAACCCATCATCAGATTACGCGGCGTATGGCACGTGTCGCAGTGTCCGGCACCGTTCACCAGATACGCACCCCGGTTCCATTGCTCACTTTTGGTCGGATCCGGCTTAAACGGCGTGCTGTCGAGATACATCAGATTCCAGCCCGCCATCGCAATACGCATGTTAAACGGGAACGGCAGGGCAGTTTCAGTATTCGGCTGTTCGACCGGTTTCACACCTTGCTGGAAATAGACATACAGCGCGTGCATATCGGCATCGCTCATATGGCTGTAAGAGGTGTACGGCATGGCCGGATACAGATTTGCACCGTCCGGACGCACACCTTCGCGCACAGCGCGGGTGAACTGTTCTTCGGTGTAATTCCCGATACCAAACTGCTTCGACGGCGTGATGTTGGTGGTGTAAATCGTGCCCATCGGCGAATGGATTTCATATCCGCCCGCGAACGGCTTTCCACCCTCAGGTGCCGTATGACAAGCCTGACAGTCTGCGGCCGTCGCGACTTGCTGGCCCTGGCGGACGAGTTCTGCCTCATTGTCCTGTGCAACGGCAAAACCGCTCAGGGATGCAGTTAACAGGCAGGCGGTGAGAAGTTTTTTCATGCTGCACCTGCCAGTTTTTTCGACATGTCGTCTGCGGCTTTCAGCGCCAGCGCAGCCATGGTTAGCGTACTGTTCACTACGCTGGACGACGGGATTGCGCCGCCACCCGGTAACCACAGGTTGGCATGATCGTGAGTCCGGCAATCGCCGTTCACCACGGAATCCTTCGGATCGTTGCCCATAATCGTGCCACCCATGATGTGGTTATTGGCGTTCAGGCTGGTGGTGATGTTGAATTCTTCCGCCATAAACAGCGAGCCGATGTGCTCAAGTTGTTTATGCGCCGCTTCCGCGCCTTTACGCACGTAATCGCCGACGTCGTAATGAATATCCGGGCAGGGTAAACCGTGCGGATCTTTACGGGTTTTGCTCAGCGTCAGGCGGTTATCCGGATCCGGCAACGGCTCCAGGCTGATGGACAAGTCCACGCCGAAGATAGAACGGCGGCGGATTTCTTCGTCCAGCTCCTGACCCACCAGCCCCATCTGCAACGCTTTGGACGTTGCCGGGATCACGCGGCTGATGTTGTTGAGGATCATTTTGTTGGCGGAATAATCTTTGCGGAAATCACCGTCGCGCGGGCCGACCAGACAGCTGCTTTGCGCCGGGCCACGGCCAATCCACAGCGGTTCTTTAGCGATGAACGTACAGTGGAAACCGGAGTGATCCATCATGTTACGGCCCACGTGATCAGAGGAGTTGGCGATGCCGTTCGGGTTTTTGTCGTTGGCTGCCATCAGCAGCAGACGCGGAGTCTCGATGCCGTTACAAGCCAGCGCGAACACTTTGCCGGTCGCTTTGTGGGATTTTTTCTGATTATCCAGCCAGTGAACCGCCGTCACATTGTTATTTTCGTCGGTATCAATCTTGTAAACCACGGCCTCGGCCAGCACCACGGCGCCTTTGTTTTCGGCGCGTTCGACGTGTGCGATACCGTTGTACATCGCGCCTATCGGGCAGATCGGCTGACAGTTATTATTGCCGCAACAGGTCGGGCGTCCATTCCACGGACGGGTGCTGCGTCCTTGCGGGATTGGCACCGAGCGGTAACCGTGCGGGTTCACAATCTCGGCAAAACGCGTATCGCCATAGCCGTAAGGAACCTGTTCCATCGGGTAAGGCTTGCTGCGTTCAGAAGGGGATTGCAGTTCAGGATCGTTCGGGCCTGCAACGCCGATTTCTTCTTCTGCGCGGCAGTAATAAGGTTCGAGCTCGTCATACGAAATCGGCCAGTCGCGGCCCACGCCGTACAGCGTTTTCATTTTGAAATCGTTCGGGACGTGACGCCAGCAGGACGCCGCCCAGTGCCAGGTCGTGCCGCCTACGGTACGCAGATAGCCTTGTTTAAAGCTGCCCGCACTGGGTCCGGTCAGATGAACGTAATTATTTTCCGGGAAATACAGCGGGGCCGGGGCATTTTCTGACTGCGGGTACAGTCCCTGGAAATCTGAACCTGCACGGTTTTCAAAAGGCATATTGCGCCAGTTTTCGACGGCCTGCGCACGTTCGATGCGTAAACCGGCTTCCAGCACCAGAACAGAATAACCTTCGCTGACCAGTTGATCGGCAATCATGCCGCCTACGACGCCGGAACCGACAACAATCACATCAGCAGACGCATCGCCGTCTGCGGTAAATACGGGTTTTTTCATCAGGCTTTGCTCACATCAGATTCAGAAATACGGGTAAAACGATCGGCGTTCATGGACTCAGGCATCGCGGCATCAGGCGGCGCGGCGGTGAAGTACAGCGGGCCGTTACCGCAGTAAGTCGGCACAATCAGGCCGTCGCTCACCGGGCGATACATCAGCGCATCTTTATACGAAATCAAAATGGAATCGGTTCCATGGCCAACCGTGCCGGTATACCAGGCTGTGACGATGCTCGTCACCAGTTCGCCCAGACCGTTCTGCTGCGCGGCTTTCTGCAAATCTTTCGCAGCCTGCCCCGGTTTAACCAGTGCATGCAGTTTGCTGACCTGAGCCGGGAAGTCAGGCTGAGAGCGGAAGAAGGCATTGAAAATCTGGGCTGAAGTTCCTTCACTGATATTTTTATGCTCGGTGATGGCCTGTGATACCAGATAGAACTGGCCGAAGATGACCGGCGACTGCGTGGCTGTTTCTTTCTCCGCCTGGCTCAGGAAGGGAAAGCCGAGAAGGGTTGTTGCGACCATCGCGGAGGTCAGCCCTTTCAGCAGTTCGCGACGACTGAAACCGGTTCCATTTTCGGTGTTATTGCTTGCCATGATTGAAGGATCGTTTTCCATCTCATTTCTCGCTGGGATTGGGTGTGAGCTAAATAACTCAGGATTTGCTTATCTGATTCTTATTATATGTCGCTAATGTCGAGACTTATCAGCAGGTTGATGATGCCCTGTGGTCTCTGCGATAGGGTATACCAGTAATAACGATGCGGATGATAAGCCAAAGAAGAAGAAATTGTGCAAACAAATTGTGCGGATTTATTAACATTAGATCCAGATTTTAACGTATGATGCGACGCCGTTAATTTTGTAACCAACTGGTTCATTTCAAAATGAAATTAACGCCATCAGGAGCGGTGTGAAAAGTCAGGATTGATTTTAACCGGCTGATTTAATGCTTTTTATTGACGTTAATGAGAAGACTAATAACATTAATTTGTATATTAAATGTAAATAAAAATGCAATAATAAGTAGCGGCATTTGATTAAAATGGTTGTGAATCAAGACTAAAAAGGTTACAAATAAACCAAAATGAGATCTGCCTCTCAGATTCATCGGGAGCAGACATAAAAATAGCTGGGTCTGTGAGCTTGCACTGGAATGACGTTAATTTAATGTTAATTATTTGAGCGAGAAGTGGGCAAAGCAAAGTCTGTCGGCTATAACTTAATCCGTGTAGTTGTAGCTATTTTGTAAAAATATCGTGTAGATGATTGGTTAACATCATTGTCTGGGGAACCACGTGAATAATATTCAACTTTCGGTAGTACATCGTTTGCCGCAAAGTTATCGCTGGTTGTCAGGTTTTGCCGGTATCAAAGTTGAACCGATTCCGCTGCCTGGTAACGATGAAGATAACAATCTGATCGGCCTGAAACTGCTCAGCCATGAGGGTGAATTCGCCCGGCAGGTGATGCATCAGTTAACTGATGCCTTAGAAGATATTCAGGTGAAAGCGGCGATTGTTGAAATCGACGGCGAACCGTGTTTATTCGTCCATCGTGAAGATGAAAGCGCGACCCTTTGCTGCCTGAAAAATATCGGCGCGGCGATCGCGGAATCTGTCACCGCACTTTATCCCTTCTGAACCGCCTGATAACAACGTCAGGCGGTTTGCTCCTGCGAATCGAACGCATCTGACGCACTCAGCAATTCACGGGTGTAAGCCTGCTGCGGCGCGGTAAAAATCTGCTCGCAATCTCCCTGTTCGACCACTTCCCCGTTCCTGAGCACCAAAAGCTGGTGACATAAAGACCGGACGACATGCAAATCATGGCTGATAAACAGATAAGTCAGGCCGTGGCGTTGCTGAAGTTGGCTCAGGATCGCCAGAATCTGCGCCTGTACCGATTTATCCAGAGACGATGTCGGTTCATCCAGAATCAGCATTTCAGGCTGTAAAATCAGGGCGCGGGCGATAGCAATACGCTGGCGCTGACCGCCGGAGAATTCAGTCGGATAACGGTGACGGCTCTGCGGATCCAGTCCGACTTCCTGCATCGCCCGTATCACTTCCTGTTCGCGCTCCTGCGCACTCACTTTCCGGTGAACCAGCAAACCTTCCGCAATAATCTGCTCCACGGTAAACCGCGGGTTCAGCGCTGAGAAAGGGTCCTGAAACACGACCTGTATCCGGCTGCGGAAGGGCAGCATTTGCTTGCGCGAAAACGTGTGCAGCGGCTGGCCGTCAAACCAGATTTCGCCCTGAGATTTCATCAGGCGTAAAAGCGCCAGCCCGGTCGTGCTCTTCCCTGAACCTGATTCACCCACTACGCCCAGACTTTCGCCGCGACGCAGCTGAAAGCTCACCTGATTAACGGCGTGTTTAACGCCGACGGTGCGGCGCAGCAGGCCGCGCCTGACAGGAAAGCCCACATCCAGGTTTTTCACGTCCAGCAAGACGGCAGGTTCACCTCTCAGCGGCTGCGGGCGCCCCTGCGGTTCGGCCTGTAAAAGGTGTTGCGTGTAAGGATGCTGAGGCTGGCTGAATAGCGTGGCGCGCGGTTGCTGCTCCACCAGACGCCCTTGTTGCATCACGGCAACGTTATCCGCCAGACGCCGCACGATGCGCAGGTTGTGGGTGATAAACAGCATCGCCATGCCCATTTCCTGCTTAAGGTCGTCGAGCAGGGACAAAATCTGGGCCTGAACGGACACGTCCAGCGCCGTTGTCGGTTCATCGGCAATCAGCAGTTTTGGCTTTGTCAGCACCGCCATGGCGATCATGACACGCTGGCGTTCGCCGCCTGAAAGCTGATGCGGGAAATCCCGCAGACGGGAAGCCGCCTGGCGGATACCCACACGATCAAGGCAGCTTAGGATTTCGCTCCGCGCCGCATCACCCCGCAGGCCACGATGCAGCGTAAGCACCTCGGTGAGTTGCTTTTCAAGTGTATGCAGCGGATTGAGTGAAACCATCGGTTCCTGAAAAATCATCGAAATCTGGTTGCCACGGATCTGTCGCAGGGTCGAGCCATCGGCTTTGAGCAGCGACCGGCCTTCAAAGAGAATATCCCCTTGCGGATAGACGGCGACAGAAGGCAGCAGGCGCAGCACGGACAGCGCGGTCACACTTTTGCCAGAACCGGATTCTCCCACCAGCGCCAGCGTTTCGCCCGCATGAATATTCAGGGAAACATCGCTGACCACTTCACGCTGCTGATTTCCCTGACGGAAAGCCACGCTCAGGTTGCGGATTTGCAGTAAAGAGTCCGTCATCTCAGAGCGCCTCGCCGTGATGTGCAGAAGGGTTGAAGGCGTCACGGACCGCTTCACCGATGAAAATCAGCAAGGACAACAGGGACGCCAGCACGACAAATGCGCTGATGCCCAGCCACGGTGCCTGCAAATTATTTTTGCCTTCCATCAGTAATGTGCCCAGCGAAGGCGAACCCAGCGGCAATCCGAAACCGAGGAAATCCAGCGACGTCAGCGTGGTGATGGAACCGCAAAGAATAAACGGCAGATATGTCAGCGTGGCGACCATTGCATTGGGCAGCATATGACGCCACATGATGGCCCGGTCGCTGACGCCCATCGCCTGTGCGGCGCGGATGTAATCAAAATTACGGGTGCGCAGGAATTCGGCGCGCACGACGCTCACCAGCGTCATCCAGCCTGAAAGCACGGTAATCAGCAACAGCCACCAGAAGTTGGGCTGCACCACGCTGGCCAGAATAATGATCAGGAACAGCGTCGGAATGCTGGACCACACTTCGATAAAACGTTGCCCGAGCAGGTCGATAAGTCCGCCGTAATAACCCTGCGTGGCACCGGCAATAATGCCGATCACCGAGGTCAGGACGGTGAGAAAAATGCCGAAGAACAGCGAAATCCGTAAGCCATACAGGATCTGCGCCAGCACGTCGTGCCCGTTGCTGTCGGTGCCCAGCCAGTTTTTCGCCCAAGGCGGTGAAGGGAAGGGCTGCGTGGTCGAGAAATTAATCGAGTTATAACTGCTGCGCACCGGTGCCCAGATGGCCCAGCCGTGATCTTCAAGCTGTTTGAGCACAAACGGATCCTGATAATCCGCCGGCGTTTCCAGCTCACCGCCAAACGTGGTTTCACTGTAATTCACCATAAAAGGCACATACCAGTGCCCCTGATAACGCGCCAGCAGCGGCTTGTCGTTGGCGAGAACGTTGGACAGCAGCACCAGAACCAGCAAAACCATAAAGATCCACAGGGACCAGAATCCTCGCCGGTTTTGGCAAAAACGTGCCCAGCGCGCCTGAGTGACTGTGCTGAGTTTGAAGAGTCTCACGGTCATCAGTGACGGCCCTCGAAGTCGATACGCGGATCAACCAGCGTGTAAGTGATGTCGCTGACGATATTAAGCAGTAATCCAATCAGCGTGAAAACGTAAAGCGTGCCAAAAATCACCGGGAAGTCGCGCTGGACGATGGCGTCATAGCCCAGCAATCCTAAGCCTTGCAGGGAAAACATGACTTCAATCAGCAGGGAACCGGTGAAAAACATGCTGATGAATGTGGCCGGAAAACCGGCAATCACCAGCAGCATGGCGTTGCGAAAGACATGGCGGTACAAGATCTGCTTTTCGTTAAGCCCTTTCGCCCGCGCGGTCACGACGTACTGTTTGCTCACTTCATCCATAAAGGAGTTCTTGGTCAGCATGGTCAGCGTCGCGAACCCGCCAATGACCGTCGCCAGCACCGGTAATGTGACATGCCAGAGATAGTCGGTGATTTTCCAGTACCACGGCAGCGTGTCGAAATTAGGCGACGTCAGGCCGCGCAGCGGGAACCAGTCGAGATAACTGCCGCCGGTAAACAGAACAATCAGCAGGATGGCAAACAAAAACGAAGGCACGGCGTAGCCGATGATAATAAAGGAGCTGCTCCAGGTATCAAACCGTGAACCGTTGCGCACCGCTTTGCGGATCCCCAGCGGGATCGACACCATATAAATAATCAGCGTGCTCCACAAACCAATACTGACAGACACCGGCAACGCGCTTTTCACCAGCCCCATGACGGTTGAACCGCGAAACAGGCTATCGCCAAAATCAAAGCGCACATAGCTGGAGAGCATTTCGAAATAGCGGACGTGCAGCGGTTTATCAAACCCAAAGCGATGGGTAATTTCTGCGATAACTTCAGGATCCAGCCCGCGTGCACCGCGATACTGGCCTTCGCCAAACTGGGCCACGCCGGGTGACGCTTTTCCGTTACCGCTGTTACCGGCAGAATTCGGCAGCCCGCTGGATTGTCCCATTTCAATCGCCGCTATGGCCTGATCTACCGGGCCGCCGGGCGCAATTTGCACGATAAAAAAGTTGATTGTAATGATGGCCCAAAGCGTTGGGATCACCAGAAGCAGTCGTCTTAAGAGATAAGCGGCCACATTGTGCTCCTCAACGGCGTTGTGCAGGCAGACGCGCTGCACGGTTCATGTCATACCACCACGTATCCAGCTCCAGACCGTTGGCCGGAGCGATCGCAGGCATCGAGAATTTATCCCAATAGGCATAGCGTTCGTGATGGGTATACCACATCGGGATCATATACATATTCCAGGTCAGCACCCGGTCCAAAGCATGGCCGAGCGACAGCAGCGCGTCCGGTTTACCCTGGTTAGCGGCAATCTCATCGGTAAGTTTGTCGATGGCCGGATCGCTAACCCCCGGTTTGTTGTAGGTGGAATCCAGATATTTGGTGTTCCAGTAAATCTGTAAATCGCTGCTCGGGTAAGACATCGCCGGATAAACCGTCGGGATCATGTCGTAATCGCGCTGGCGCATGCGGCGGACAAACTGAGAATTGTCGACTTCACGAATCGACATTTTGATGCCCAGACGCTGCAAATTATGCTGGAACGACAGGACATACTGCGAGTTACCGCCGCCGGGCAGCAGGAGTTCAAAGGTAAACGGCTTGCCGGTTTTGCTGTTGACCAGCACCTGATTTCTGACTTCCCAGCCGGCTTCTTTCAGCAGCCCCGTCGCCTTCAGCAGATTTGCCCGGTCATTACCGGTGCCGTCAGTGCGCGGCGGCTTATACAGCGTGCTGAACACTTCAGCCGGAATCTGATTCTTGAGCGGCCCGAGCCACGCAAGTTCTGCTACGTTCGGGTAATCTTTCGCGGCGTACTCCGTATTCTGGAAATAACTGTCAACGCGCTGATAGGCATCGAAGTAAAGTGCCCGGTTCATCCAGTCGAAATCAAAGGCCAGCGTCAGGGCTTCGCGCACCTTGCGGTCGGCAAACTGAGGGCGGTGAATGTTGAACGCCAGCCAGCGCGTATCCTGCGCCGCCTGATTTTCCTCATCGGCCTTCACGATAAAGTTTTTGCTGAAATTACCGCCCTGATATTGCGTAGACCAGTTCTTTGGTGAGGTTTCCATACGGAAATCAAATGCACCGGATTTGAAAGCTTCAAGGGCGACGTTATCGTCAAGATAGTAGTCGTAGCGGATCGTATCGAAATTATAACGACCCCGGTTAACCGGAAGATTGGCGGCCCAGTAATCCGGCACGCGCGAGTAAGTGATGTACTGGCCAAGCTTGTAATCACTAATGCGATATGGGCCACTGCCCAGCGGTGGCGTGCTCAGCGGCTCATTGAATTTATGTTTTTCCCAGAATGCTTTGGGCAGGATCGGCAGGCCGAGCAGCCCCAGCATCATGTCTTTGTCAGCCTTCGGCAGCACCATGCGTACCGTCAGCCGCGATATGGCTTTGACTTCCACACCCTTGTAAACCACGCGGAACTGCGGAACGCCTTCCGTCATGAATTTTTTGAACGTGAATTCGACGTCGCTGGCGGTGATCGGCGTGTTGTCATTGAAACGGGCGCGGGGATTGATATCCACTTCGACCCAGCGGTACTGGCTGTCGTAACGGGCAGAATCGGCAATCAGCGGGTAGTAGCTGCCGATTTCATCACTTGATGTCGTGAAAAGCGGGTCATACAGTGAACCGCTGCGCACCGCCGGATTACCGCGGGAAGCGAAACGGTTGAAATTGTCATAAGTGCCGATGGCAGCCAGCGTGATCTGCCCTCCCTTCGGCGCGGCGGGATTGACGTAGTCAAAACTGGTGAAGTTTGAGACATATTTCGGTTCGCCTAAAATTGCGAACGCGTAGCTGTCTTGTATGACCTCGGCCTGTGCGCTGAGACTCAGCAGGCACAGCGCAACGGCAAACACGCGAGAAAACATCCTGGATCTGCACTCCTGTGATGACGACAGCATGGCGCGGACATGATTGCCGCAGGCTATTGTTCAGTGGTAATCAATTGATCGCTAAGACCTTGTAACACATCAGCCTCAGGTTTCATCCCTGATTTCGGCCTTTTTATCACACTCATGGGCAGACAGCGAAGAGAAAAATGGAACAAAAAGTACAGTGCTGATACAGATTAAATCTGGTAAGTCGCTTCTTTCTCATTGAAATCGCGGATGAAATTCATCAGTTCACCGACGCCCAGCGGTTTGCTGTACAGATACCCCTGAAGATAGGTGACGCCGTGATTGCGCAGATATTGCGACTGCAACTCGGTTTCAACGCCTTCTGCCACGGTCTTGAGTTTCAGCTCTTCGGTGAGCTTGAGGACGGTATCCAGCACTGGCGCAATCAGCGTTTTCTGGTCAATGGACATCACGAATCCGCGATCAATTTTCAGGTAATCAAGCGTGAACTTTTCCAGATAAATCAGGGCGCTGTGCCCGGTGCCGAAATCATCAATGGCAATCTCAATATTGTGGTGGCGCAGCCAGTTGAATTCCCGCAGTGCGCCTTCGGTATCGATCATTCCCCGTTCGGTAATTTCAAAAATCACCTGAAATGCGTTTTCCGGTAATGCCTCGATGAAATTCAGCACGTCGTCATGGAAGCTGACCCTGCTCATGTGGTGCGGGGAAATATTAATGCTGAGTTTAGATTTTTCAGGTAAAGCGTGTTGCAGCTGGTGTGCGTCGGCGGCGACCATCGACATCATATGCTGGGTCAGTTCGACAATCAGACCCTGCGTTTCGGCGTAACCGATAAAGATATCCGGCGGAATGCGCCCTTCAATCGGATGCTGCCAGCGCAACAGGGCTTCCAGGCCGGTGACTTTCAAACTTCTGGATTCAATGACCGGCTGGTATTCCACGAAGAATTCTTTGTTTTTAAGGCCGCGGAGAATTTCACGTTCGACGTTGTGCCGGTTAAGCAGGCTGAAATAGATCAGCGCGCACACCAGCAGGCTGAGCAGCAATCCGCCGAGCAGGGTGAAACGAATGTTGTCGCCGGTCAGGGAAGGGGAGTAAAGGCGCAGCGTGAACGGGAGATCGCCGGGGTTCACTTCAGTGAAATGGCTTTGAGGCAGCTTACTGACCGGAACCAGCCCTTCCTCGGAAGAGATCAGCGCGCTGTCGCCGATAAGCAGTGCAAAACCGCGATAACCTGTGCCGGGCAACGCAAAAAGCATATAAGGCGAGAGAGTCAGTTCCAGCGTGGCAATCACGCCATCGTTCGATATGCCGGGATTACGCTGCCAGACAATGATCACTGGCCGATTGGGCACTGCCGGGGTGCCCATTTGCAGGTCGATGCTCATCATTTTATCGAAATCAATATCGTGAAGTGAATGTGTGGCCGAAATGTTCTGGTTACCGGAAGCAGAAGAACAGAAAACCATGCCGTTGCGCACCAGCTGGAAATCGCGGACAGCAATGCTGAATGCGGCCTCGCGGTTAATTTCACTGGCAACGGAAGGGCAGGATTCCGACGTCAGCAGACCAATCCTGCGCATAGTGTCGGTGAGCTGATGAAAATAGCGGGAACTGAATTCTGAGGTTCTTTCGGCAATCTGCCCCTGTTCGCGGGCATTGTTGGCTTTGATCACGGTCAGCGTGACGATAATAAACAGAATAAAGAATAACACTGAAAAAAGGAGGCTTCGTATCAAATAACGGCGCTTGGGCAATACGGTGTGTGTCAGCGCCGTTCGTAAACCCATGTGTTTTGCCCTTTTTCTCGCCAAAGAAATAAAAGTATAACGTAGTTAAAAAACACCAGACCCTTAATACACTTTATTACAGGCATAAAAAAACGCCATCCGGAGATGACGTTTTTTTATTCGCTTGGTATAGGACAACAAGAATTAAATCATGGGGTAACGGAATCAGCCGTTAGCCAGAACTCTTCTTGCTTCGCGGTACCGTTTATTCCAGTAAGTCTCGTTCAAATTCGAAATCATCACACCTGCGCTGGTGGAAGCATGAACGAACTGATCGTTACCTAAATAAATTCCGACGTGGCGCCCTGTTGAGCCCGCACCGAACAATACCAGATCACCCGGGCGTAGTTTAGAACGCTGGATTTTCTTACCTTTTTCTTCCTGTTCATACGTCGAACGTGGAAGGTCCATACCAAATTGTTCGCGGAATGTTACCTGGACGAACGCTGAGCAATCGATACCACGCTTGCTGTCACCGCCTAACCGATAACGAACGCCTTTCCAGCCAGCGTACTGATCCATAATTTTGGATTTAACGTTGACGTTACGAACCATTGCTTCGAATTCATCCTGAGAGGCTTGCAGTAGAAGACCGTCTTTGTCATTTACTGCACGCATATCAGTTTGTGCGTTTTCTGTGTTCGAAGAATGTGTACCACTACACGCAGAAAGAATAATTGCTGCGCCAATCGCGGGAATCAGCCGCGTGATATATCTCAGAAACGGTTGAGACTTGACCATTATTGTTGTTATCCCTTGCTGTCCTTAACGATGAAATCGTTATTAAAATTACCAAACCAAGCGAGACTACCTGCCGCGATCAGATGGGACAAACACCTAACGGGCAAAATGTGCGTCAGAGCACGTTTTTTCCTTCAAACCGGGTGTTTTTGCCACATTTCTGTTCAAGCGTTTTGGAGATTACCGTAATGAATAAGGGATTGCGAGAGGTTTTACGGGATTTTTTATAAGAAATTGTGATGTAAGCTGATGTAAGTAAAGATGTTAAAAACGATGGGTGATTTTTATACTAATTTGGGTTGAATCCGCATCACAAGCGGGTTTTCAAGCCATAATTTAGCAAAGTATATCTGGGAATTGTCTGGAAAAAAGATCATGCAGAACAAAACGTTCTGCATGATCATAATTAAATTATATGTATGGAAAAATCAGGCTGGCGTATTAGGACTTTTTTTACCGGGGAGTTTTCTCTCCAGCCAGTTAATCAGCAAATCACTGGCGGGCGTCATCAGCCACCAGCTTGCCCCGACCAGCACCACAGACAGTGAACCTACCGCGATATCCGTAAACCAGTGCGCTCCGATCATCACGCGCGGCAGCGAGAAGATGGCGGTGATCACCAGTGCAATCACAAATGCCGTCTTACTCAGATAGCGCAACATGAAGCAGGAGAAAATAATCAGCATCATGCCGTGGTCGCCCGGGAAGCTGTCTGCGGACGAATCTTTGGTCGGGATCCCGGTCAGCTGGCTGACGCGATTAACGCCCTCAAAGCTCAGCGACGGGCTCTTATGGCTGACCGGCAGCAAATGCCCGAGCTGATTGAGTACCACGGCGGTGAGCAGCATCACAAAACCAATAATGACGTAACGGCGGCGGCCGGCGGTGTCTTGTTTCAGGAAGTAGCTCAGATAAAGCACCCCCATTGCCAGCAGGGAAATCACGTCGAAAGCCCGGTTATTGGTCACCGCGACCAGATGCAGGAACCAGGCGTCCGTCGTCAGGTGACGGTTAAAGAAGAAGAAAATCGATTTATCAATCGGGAACCAGAAACCGTGGTTTGCAGGTAAATAGAAAGATAAGAAAAGAGCAACACCTAATACGTTGAGTATCAGGATTGCTGGAATATTTCGGCGCCACATAGCAGGAAGCCCTATTGTTAGCAGGATAAGTATTAATTTAGTCAGCGTTAACTTAATCGGTTGAACTTAAACGAACCTTCAACAAAGTGGATTGTAATGTGTTCCATTGTGCTTTATCGCGAGTAATCAGCTCAATTCTGCTGTCTGAGGGCGCCATTGGTTTGGTTTCAATTCTCAGGTCATTACCCTGACGATTGACCAGCAACGTCCCCTCTTTAATACGCAGAATGCCTTTCACACGGTCAACCGGTGCCTGACGCGCCCAGTCGAGAATACCCGCGGTATCAAAGACGGTTTCAGCATCAAAAATCCACCCGCAGCTGGTGTAACCGTCGGCTTCGTTCAACGCACGACGCCAGCGCTGTGTTTCCGGCAGGCTCAGTGCGGCCAGCCCGCGCACCGGGGCGTGCGCATGATGATGTTTACCCGCGGGTAATTCGGCCTGATTCAGACGCGGTAAATCGAGCAGCGCCGGGTCAATCTCACCCTGAACCGCAGTCACCAGCTGACGTCCGCCGCCGTTCAGGCTAAACCATGCATCCAGCGCCTCATTATCCTGCGCCTGCGCCACATCGGATTTATTGGCAATAATGACGTCTGCTGAAGCGAGCTGATCGCGGAAGTTTTCATTACCGATGACGCGCTGATCGCTTAACTGGCGGGGATCAATCAGGCATAACGTCGCGTTGAGCGTCAGCCAGTTTTTGTAAACCTCAGACGTTAATAAAGAAAGGATCTGCTTCGGATGGCCCAGCCCGGTAGGTTCAATCAGCAGACGATCAGGTTTTGCCTGTTGCAATAACATATTGAGACCCACCTGCATCGGCAGGCCGTTCACGCAACACATGCATCCGCCGGGAATTTCTTTGAGCACTGCGCCGCTGTCCGCCAGCAATGCCCCGTCAATCCCGACTTCCCCAAATTCATTTACCAATACAGCCCATTTTTCTCCCTCAGGCTTCTGAGCCAGCAGATGGCGCAGCGTCGTCGTTTTGCCGCTGCCCAGAAAGCCGGTGATCAGGCAGGGCTTACGCATTAAAATGAACTTGTATTAAGTCATTGTACTCCCTATAAATAACCAAATTATGCGGAG
>NZ_JAEMGT010000193.1:0-1397 GCF_017655185.1 Rahnella sp. ChDrAdgB13
TATGGGCCAACTCGTACCTTTGATGGAATGGGCATCCAGTCCAAAAGGGTTTAAATATCCACCAGCGCCAGCGACACTTCATTGGTATGCAAAGACCGGTCAGATCATCCCTGCCCCTATCAAACAAGGCAGCAAATGGGTGGTTGATGAAGATGCGAAGTACGTCGGCGTTATTGCAAAAGCGGAGATCCCAAATCACCTTTCCGCTTCTGTCAAAGCACTATTGGAGAAAACGATTAATGGCAGCCAGACCCCGCACGCATAAAGTCAACATCCCAAACCTTTACTGCAAACTCGACCGGCGGACCAGTAAGGTTTACTGGCAGTACAGACATCCAATCACTGGTAAATTTATTGGCTTCGGAACGGATGGTGATACTGCCCGTGAAGCGGAGATAGCCGCCAATAGCATGATCACAGATCAGCAATCGAAACAGATTAACTTTTTGATCGATATGACATTTAAAAATACCACGTCAAAAGATGCAGGTATGAGAGTGTCAGACTGGGCTGATAAATACTCATCAATTCAGGAGGAAAGAGTTTTACATGGTGAAATTAAACCAACGACACTGAAAAATAGAAAGTCATGTGTTTTAGTCCTTTCTCGAAGATTACCCAATGTTCGCCTTAATGATTTGGATACAAAATCGCTGGCTGCAATCATGGATGAATATAAAGCATCGGGTAAACCACGAATGGCCCAGATACTTAGGGCTGTGTGGGGTGATATGTTTAAAGAGGCACAGCATGCCGGGGAAGTGGAACCAGGTTTCAACCCAGCGATGGCGACCAGAATTCCTCGAGCCAAAGTTAGCCGTGCTCGACTTAGTTTTGAGGAATGTAAGGCTGCATTTGAAGCCGCTGAAAAACTACAGCCGTATGTTCAAAACTCAATGCTACTCGCCTTGGTCAGTGGACAGCGCAGGACAGACATTTCGAACATGAAATTTTCTGACGTCTGGGACGGTCACCTGCACATCACTCAATCAAAAACAGGTACCAGACTCGCGCTGCCGATCAGCCTATTTTTACCCGAACTAAACATGACTCTTGGGGATGTTATCAAACGATGTAGGGACCGGGTCGTCAGCAAATACATTATTCATCACACTCGGTCGCATGGTTCTGCTGCACCTGGTGATCCTGTTGGCGGTAACGGATTGAGCCGCGTTTTTATGGAAGCTCGAAATATGTCCGGACTGAAATTCCCCAGAGGAACAACGCCTCCGTCATTCCATGAACAAAGGTCTCTTGCTGAGCGGCTATACAGCGCGCACGGGATCGACACACAAGCGTTACTGGGTCACAAATCAGCATCGATGAGGCTTTGTTGAATAAATCGAACTTTTTGCCGTAATCAGGATCAGATCACCACATTCTCGATCCTGTAGCGG